>CAJXXJ010000049.1 GCA_913062745.1 uncultured Phaeodactylibacter sp. | reverse complement strand
AATTCTTCATAAGTTGTAGCGCTGAAGCGGTTGATCTTGATGTATCCCACTTCATCGCTCAGCATGTAGGCGATATCCACACTGTTCATCGGTATCTCGTCGCGGGTTACGGTGAATTGGCGGACTTTTTGCTCGCCCTCCCGCAGTATGCCTACTTCCACATCCGTGCCTTTCTCGCCCCGCAGCATTTTGATGACGTCCTCGGTCTTCATATCCACCCCGGCGATGGTCGTATCACCGATTTGCACGATACGGTCACCGGCTTTGATCCCTGCTGCCTCCGAGGGGCCGCTCGGAAGGGGAGTCACTACGATAATGGTGTCATCAAGGCGCATAAACTCCACGCCGATACCGTCAAAATTGCCCTCGAGCTGCTCGTTTACTTCCCGCAGCTTTTCGGCAGAAATATAATTGGAGTGAGGGTCGAGGCGCTCCAGTATTTCGTCAATCACTTCCTGCAGCAGCTGTTCGCGGTCTACCTCATCGACGTATTTGGCTTCCACGTAGCGGAGGATTTCCTCCACTTTGCCCTGCCCGGGCACATTGGCCGGAGCATCCTGCGGCTCGACGACGAGCGTGGGCGCGTTGGACTGCATCTTCATACCGATCAGCATGCCAGTGACGAGGACGATCGCAAAGAGCAGCGGCAGCCAGATGCTGAGCTTATTGGTGGGTTTATGATTATCTTGGTACATGCGCCGGGATAGTGTAGGTCATTATCAATAAAAAGCCGGGGAGCCCAAAATGGCTCGTAATCAATCGTGCCTTCCGTTTACCAGATGGAGAAAGATGTAGCCCGTAAAGTTCGGTTCTAATACAAAAATAGGCAAATTAATGTTGCTGCAGCCGTTGCATTTTTACCCATGCCCGACTAATTGCGCCGCCTCATCTCTGCCTTCCGCATTGGCATACTGTCGATCAGGCTAAACAGTTTTTCCAGGCTCACCACCGTTTCTGAGCGCAATTTTTCTGTCCCATCCTTACCAATCAGTAAAAAAGTGAAACCCGAACGGGGGTTAGTCTCGTATATACGACAGAGGGATTCGCTGAAGCGGCTGCCCCGGCGTTCACCACCCGGCGCCAGGGCATACTCCGGAAACACCCGATAAATTTTCAAATCCCGCTCTGTGACTTCCTCCGGATGCGCCGTCAAAAGGTCATACTGCTGTTGCAGCTGCTCATCAGCTCCGGAAGCAGCAAATAACAAAATGACCCGATGCTCCCACTCGTGCTTTTCAAGCGGCTGAGCAGAAGAGAAACCCACTGAGGACAACGAACAAGCAAGCAGAATTAGCTTTTTCATAAACACGGATAGGCTTTATGATTGAGCGGAAAAATATACCGCCTTCGGAATTTTTCTTTCCCTAAGGCAATATCTGATTCTTACAAAATGTTTACTAATTGTTCCAAATCCCTATACGCCCATGCGAAATTTCCTTATATTGGCTGCCTTATTCTCTTCGCAAGTGACTCCTGCCCAGGAACGATTCGTCAGCTACGAATTTGAAGACTTCTACGAATGGTACCACGATCACTCCCAGGTTGAAGAGCTCTACCAGTCACAGACTCAACTCTATACCTTTACGGACAATACCGCAGTGCATGCCGGCCCCTGCCAGGACGCTGAGCTCGTCGCGCAGCTGCCCATCGGCTATGCGGTCACCAACATCGCCTACAATGATGACTACTACCTGCCGGAAGACGAAATCAACGGCTACGGCGACATCTGGTACCACGTCAAAGGCAAGACCCCGGCCGGCAAAGCCTTCCACGGCTACATCTGGGGTGCAGACCTGGCCCGCGGCTGGCGCTCCGCTGATGTCACCGGCGATGGCAAGGCCGAGTTTCTGATGCTTGGCATTTCCTCCCTGCCCCGCAAAACGCTTCGGGACATCCGTGCGGAGCTGCGCATTGTACAAAACCAACAGCTGAAGGTAGCCGAGCAAGTCCCCGGGCTATGCATTTTCGAAGACTGCGCTTCGAGCCCGATGCTGCGGGTGGAGCACACGGAGCAGGGCTTCCCCATTATCGAAGCCAGCACCATGACTGTAGGCTGCTGGGCGGGCATCGAGCGGGCATTCTACTACTTTGACGGCAAAGGCTTGTCGCGCGTCTACCACGCGGAATATACGACCAAACAAGAATTCGCTGATGAATCTTTCGTAGTGAGCCGCGGCAACGTGGCGCAGGTCTGCGAGTACAGCCATCAGGGGCAGGACTACCTGCCTGTGTGGACCTGTAAGACGATCAGCTCCAATGAGGACCGGGCTGCGGTTGCCCTGCATGATGACCGCACTGCCCACGCAAAATAAAGCACACTGTATCCCCAAAAAAATGAGGCAGCGCCCGCCGGACTCGTTTCCGTGCGGGCGTTTTGTTTATCCTACCCTGAGTATGATTTTGCCCTGGCTCTGATTAGACTCCATGTAGCGATGTGCTTCTGCCACCTCCTCCCAGCCGTACACCCGGTCCACTACCGCCCTGAGCCGCCCGTCAGCAAACAGGGGCCAGGCGAAAAGCTGCAAATCTTCCGACAGCCGCACCTTGTAGTCCAGCGAGCGGGCACGCAGCGTAGAGCCCATAATACGGAGGCGCTTTCGCAAAACAGCCGCCAGGTTGGCCTCGCTAAGCCGGGGCCCGCCCAGGAACGCCAGCATCACCATCCGCCCTTCGACAGCCATCGCGTTCAGGTTCTTCTGAAAATAAGGGCCGCCGATAAAATCGACGATTACATCCACGCCGCGCCCGTTGGTAAAGTCCGCCACCCGCTCTGCGAAGTCTTCCGTTTTATAATCGATCGCCAGCTTTGCGCCCAGCTCCCTGCACAGCGCATGCTTGCCGGCAGAGGCCGTGACTACCGGTTCGGCGCCCATGGCCCGCGCCAGCTGTATCGCAGCTGTGCCCACGCCACTCGCACCGGCGTGAATCAGCACCTGCTCTTTCTCTTTCAACCCTGCCAGCCAGCGGAGTGCCTGGAATGCCGTCAGAAAGACCTCCGGGATAGCAGCCGCCTGCACGGCATCGAAGCCTTCCGGCCAGGGCATGGCCTGCCGCGCTGAGAGGCAGACATACTCCGCGTAGCCACCTCCGCCCAGCAGCGCGCAGACTTTATCGCCTTCCGACCACTGCGTTACCCCTTCGCCCAGAGCAGCGACAGTACCGGCCATCTCCAGGCCGAGTATTGGGCTTTCTCCTTCGGGCGGCGGGTATTTGCCCATGCGCTGCAGTGTGTCCGCCCGGTTGAGCGCAGTGGCCGCCACCCGCACCAGAATCTCTCCCGGCCCGGGCTGCGGTTGTTCCCATTCGCCGATGTATAGTTTATCCGGCCCGCCGAAATCATGCAGCCGGACCGCTCTCATACCTTGTTTTTGGCTCATACTGTGTGGTTAATTTGTATCGAGATAAGGCTGCAGCCCCTGTTGAAGTTCACGAGCGGCATCCCGCCAGCTCCGTTGGGCAGCTTCAGCCTGCTGCCGGGCGTTTTCGGCCAGTGGCAACAGCTCGCCCGGGCGCTGCGCCCAGCGTGTGAGGAAAGATACCAATTCGCCCGGGGTATCGCAAGCCTGCCCGTTGGGCGGGCGGCGCAGATGGTTGGCGGTATTGCCACCGCGCAAGAGCAATAACGGCAAGCCGTAAGCAGCCGCTTCCTGAATCGACATACCGTACGTCTCCATATAAGAAGTGGAAATGAACAGGTTAGCCTGCCGGTATTGGCGCATCAGCCCGGAGTGGGGCAGAACGCCCCCGTAGCGGATATCACCCGGCAAGCGCTGCAACTGCTGCAGGCAGGCCCGTGCGTAGTCCGGCTGCAGTTGGCTTTCGCCAAAAATGCGAAGGCGGAGTCCGGCCGGGACGCCATTTTGCTCCAGCTGCTGCAAGAAGGGAAGGATCCCCTTGCGTGGCACGAGGTTGGCAGTCATGATAGCATCCACACTGGTATAATCGCGCAGCGGCAACGGGCCGGGGCGTTCATCGAGTGCCGGCTCCACCACCACGCAGGGCTGCTCCAGCCCCCTTTGGCGGAGGTAAGCTGCCGTAAACGGGCTGCTCACCAGAAAGCCGGCGAACTGATGAAGCTGTTGCCGTTCTTCTGCTTCAAACCAGGCATCTGAGCTGTAGCCCGGCGGCGGATACAGGCTCTGTAGATGGTGTACGATGAGCCACGGCTGACAGCCAGGCGGCAAGGGCTGCCCCCACAGCAGTGTATCCACCAGCACCAGCCCCTGCCCGGGCAGCTCTCTGGATTGGTGGGTAGTGGTAAACGGAATGCCCAATGCCTTCATCGCACTGAGCAAACGTTCATTGTAGTGGTTGCCGCCGGAGCGGAAAGACTGTGGGTCAGGAATGAGAAAATGCAACACAGCAGCAGGATTTATGCCCAATACAACTGCACGCCCTGCACCAGTGCCAGCACGAAGAAGAGCCCGCTGAGGAAGTAATTGAGCCGTTGCGTCATCTCGGGTCCGCCACTTTCCACTTTTTTAGCAAAAAAAGCATAGGTGCCCAGCATAGCGAAGGCGCCCAGAGCGGCCCCCAGGGCAAACAAAAAACGGTAGGGCGCAGTGATCAACAGCTGCCCGCGCATGCGCAGGTAGGTGGAAAAAGCAAAAATGGCCGGTATATTGACCACGTTAGCGGCGCTCACCAGGAAGCCCAACACCATCGGCCGGCCTTTGCGGTGGCTCGCTTTGGCCGCTTCCCGCCGGATGCCCTGATAAAAAAACACGAAGCCAAGCACCAAAAAAAGCAAAGCAGCCAGCTGACGCAGATAAAGGATAACGGAAGGGTTGCGGTTGAGCAGGCCCGCAAAAGCCAGCGCAATGTAGGCATGCAGCAGCACCGCTACCGCCGCCCCCGCATTGAAGCGCATAGCCGCCCGGTAGCCGCGGTTCAGGCATACGCGCACCGTTGTCATGTTGACCAGGCCGGGCAGCGCAACGCCCCCGGCCAGCAAAACAAAACCATAGAAGCTGTGAAGTAAGTGCTGCATAGTCTTACAAAGGTGAGCATTGTGATCTGAAAAAGCAAGGCTTACCGCCCTGCGCACCGCCCGAACATGGCCCGCTTGTCTTCGTTTTATCAGTGAACCGAATCAAAAAATCAATTTATGAAAACGGTATATTCACTGACGATAATGGCATTTGCATTTTTGCTGACTGCCTGTGAGCAGACGCCCACACAGGAAGCACTGCAGGAAAACGAATACCGCTACGAAGCCATCACCCTGGAAGAGGAAATACACGTACTGACTAAATATGCGTCCAATACACTGATGTCTATCCGGCTCGCCGACCTCGCCGTACAGCAGGCACAAAATGAAAAAGTCAAAGCCCTGGCTGAAAAAATGTCGGCCGACCACCGGCAGCTGTACGAAGAGCTGAAGGTGCTTGCCGATAACTACAATATGGCGCTTCCGGCTGAGCTGAGCGAAGAGAAAAAAGAAACGATCAATACCCTGAAAGGCAAAGACGGCACTGCCTTCGATAAAATGTACCTCGCCAGTGTGGTGAGCTACCACGAAGCTTTCGAAGACAGTATGGAAAACGTCATGGAGGGTACAGAATACGAACAGCTGATCACGCTGGCGCGGGCGATTGATTCCCACAACTATGTGCACCTCAACCGCGCCAAGACCCTCATGATGGAAATGGACAGCTAATCCTATCCGCTGATTTTCAACAGATATGCACGCGTACCATCAAAAAAGCTGCTCAGGCCATTCAGGGCCTCGAGCAGCTTTGTGTTTTTTGAGAGCATGCCCTAACGGGCGTATATTTCAGGCGAGCCTGCAAGCAGGCTGCAGTCAGACGGTAGTTACTCTGATTTTTTCTTTAATAGATTGAATGAGGGCGGGAGAGGGCTTGCGTCGGTGAATCTTGCTCTTGATAAATTCCCGGAAGTTTTTTTCCTGGCTGAGCACTTTAAGGTAGGAAGGGTTCGATTTGATTTCCAGTAGGAGGTCTCGTTCGGCACTTTCACTTAGTTCGTTGTCTAAGTACATCGTCACTTTCTTGACAAGTTCCTGATAATTCTGATCACTCATGGTAATTGCGTTTTTTTTACCGCCGGAAGCGGGATTCCGCTCAGGCAAACCGGCAATGCCCATGCTTTTCCGTACGGACGTGACCATACCCATTGGAGGGCTTGCCTGCCGCCAAAAAGAAAAGATCGAGCGGATTGCTGTTTTGCCAGTTCATCTTTTTGCTGGTTTGCTGAGTTGAAACCTGCCCGCCAAAGACGCCTCTACTGCCGGGCTACCATTAGGAGCCGGCTGTCAGGTATCTTAAAGCAGACAGGTTTCATGGGATCCACACTACCGAACGGTAGTGTTGTTAACGATTACGATTTACGCTTGTCTCTATAGCCTAAAGACTCGGCGTAATTTTTCAGTTGCTCTTTGAGCATGTTCCGCGCACGGTGCAGGCGGGAACGCACTGTACCGATTGGGATATCTACGATTTTAGAAATTTCTTCGTAAGTAAAGCCTTCGATGTCGCACAGCAGTATCACGGTGCGGAAATCAACGGGCAGCGAGTTGATCGCGTTCGTGACTTCATCGCCCATCATACCCTGAAACATCTCCTCCCGCAAGTCCAGAAAGCTGGAGTAATTGGTATCCTCTTCATTGTGGATACTCGTTACGTCATCAATATCCACCTTAATCGGCTGCTTGCTTTTCTTGCGGTACTGATTGATGAAGGCATTCTTCAGGATGCGGAACAGCCATGCTTTCGCATTGGTGCCGGCATTATAATTATCGATGAAGCGGTAGGCTTTCAGATAAGTTTCCTGCACCAAATCATTAGCATCCTCCTCGTTGTACGTGAGGTGATAGGCAAAGGTAAAAAGGGCATCAATCTGAGGAAGGAATTCTTCCTCAAAAACCCGACTGTTCCGGTTGTTTATGTCTCTATTTTCTGCCATCAGGACCATAAAGATAGTATTTTTTACAAAACGGCAAAGCCTTAAAACCTATCGCCTAAAGAGCATAAAACCCTGCAAAACAAATCCTTACGCCCTTCACACTAATAATTGCGCCACTTTACCTTTTCGCCACAATTCCACTAACTAACATCTTGGAAAAAAAGTTTCCCGAGGCCGCAGAAAGTCAGACAATTGCAAAAATCAGGGGCGTAAACCATTTATAAGCATGGTTGTTTCTCCATCGCAGCATAAGGCATCGAAGCCAGTGACGCGGCCTCTTTTTCGCCTTTCCATATTGATAAAACCGCCAATTTTATGACCTTTACCACCAAAGCAGCAACTTTGGACCAACAATCCTCAAAAGAAGACCCGACCGCTTCCTCCCGTAAGCGGGACCACATTGAGCTGGCCTTTCAGTCTCAGGTGGCCGGCAGCACCCTGGATCAGCGCTTTTACTACGAGCCGCTGTTGTCCGGCCATCCTGCCCCACAGAGCCTGAAGCGTTTCCTGTTTCTGGGCAAGACGATGCGCGCCCCGGTCTGGGTATCGAGCATGACCGGCGGCACCGAACTGGCGCGGACCATCAACCACAACCTGGCGCGGGCGTGCCGGGAATTTGGCATGGGCATGGGGCTGGGCTCCTGCCGCTCCCTGCTCTACAGCGATGAGACGCTGCCGGATTTTGATGTGCGGGACACGATTGGCGAGAAGCAACTGTTGTTTGCCAACCTCGGGATTGCACAAGTGGAAGAGCTGATTGAAGAAGGCGAAATGCCCCGGATCAAAGAGATGCTGGACAAACTCAGAGCCGATGGCCTGATCATACACGTCAACCCTCTGCAGGAATGGCTGCAGCCGGAAGGCGACCGCTTTAAGCACGCCCCCGTTGACACCATTAAGCACGTACTTGACCGCGTGGATGTTCCTGTCATCGTAAAGGAAGTCGGACAGGGTATGGGCCGGGAGAGCCTGCGGGCACTGATGCAGCTGCCGCTGGCTGCCATCGATTTCGCAGCTAACGGCGGCACCAATTTTGCCCGGCTGGAAATGCTGCGGGGCGATAAGAACAAAGCGGCCATTTACGAACAGCTCGCTTTGGTAGGCCACAGCGCCGAAGAGATGGCGGTAATGGCCAATCAACTATTGGAAGAGCTGGGCGATGCCGTGCAGTGCCGGCAATTCATCATTTCGGGAGGCGTGAAGACTTTTCTCGATGGCTACTACCTGATCAACCGGCTGGAGGCGCCCGCCGTGTACGGGCAGGCATCAAGCTTTCTCAAACACGCCCGGGGCGAGTACGAAAGCTTGCAGCAGTACGTAGCTGCACAGATCGAGGGGCTGGAACTGGCCAATGCATTCCTGACCGTTAAGTCGTAGTGGAACCGGCGTTCCGGAAAAAACAGACAAAAATGCAGGATAAAACAATTTCGGGTTTTTCCAAACTCACCAAAGAAGAGAAACTACAGTGGCTGGCTGAACAGTTTACCGACGACACCGATGCAGCCGTCCGCGAGCTGCGCAGTTTTTGGCATGCCGACGAAGAGCAGCAGCGGGTATTCGACGGCTTCAGTGAGAATACCATCAGCAATTACTACCTGCCGTACGGCGTAGCGCCCAATTTCCTGATCAACGGCAAACTCTACGCAGTGCCTATGGTGATTGAAGAGAGCTCTGTAGTTGCTGCCGCAGCAAGCGCCGCCAAGTTTTGGCTCCGCCGCGGTGGCTTCAAAGCTGACGTGCGCTCCACCCATAAACTGGGGCAGGTGCACTTCAGCTGGAAAGGCGACGCCCGGAAGCTGCAGCAGGCCTTCCCGCAACTGGAACAACGCCTGCGCGCCGATGCCAGCCATATCACCTACAATATGGAGCAGCGCGGCGGGGGCGTCACCGACATACAGCTCGTGGACATGAGCGCACAGGAGCCGGACTACTATCAGCTGAAGGTGCGCTTTGAGACCTGCGATTCCATGGGCGCCAATTTCATCAATTCTGTACTGGAAGAGTTTGGCAACAGCCTGCAGGCATTTGTGCAGGAGCATGAGGCCTTCTGGGGCGAGGAGCAGCAGCTGGAAGTCATCATGGCTATTTTGTCTAACTACACGCCTGACTGCATTGTGCGGGCTTCCGTCAGCTGCCCGGTGGAGGCACTTCACGGGGCGTGCCCGGATATGGACGCAGCGGCTTTCGCCGAAAAGTTTGCCAAAGCGATCCGGATAGCGGAAATTGACCCCTACCGCGCCACTACTCATAATAAAGGAATATTCAACGGCATAGACGCCGTGGTGCTCGCTACAGCTAACGACTTCCGCGCCATCGAAGCCTGTGGGCATACGCACGCTGCGCAGAGCGGACAGTACCGCAGCCTGAGCCACTGCCGTATTCAGGACGGCATATTTGAATTCTGGATGGACCTGCCTCTAGCGGTAGGCACGGTAGGAGGGCTGACTAAGCTGCACCCCGTTGCCCGGCGCTCGCTGGAGATACTGGGGCAGCCCAATGCAGAGGAGCTCATGGGCATCATCGCCGCTACCGGGCTCGCACAAAACTTCGCTGCAGTACGTTCCCTCATCACCACCGGCATACAGCAGGGCCATATGAAAATGCACCTGCTCAATATCCTGAACCACCTGCAGGCTACCGAACAGGAGAAAGCTGCGGCACAGGAGCACTTTCAGGACAAAGTCGTATCTTTCACAGCCGTACGGGAATACCTGAAGCAAAAGGGCCGCAAACGGCTGGTTTCTTAAAAGCTGCCCGGTTCAGTGAATTTCATCAGGCATAGTTTCTGTTTTGGCAGGCCGCGGCTCCACCCATTAGCACAATCAAAAATTACCACCCATCGAAAGAGCGATCCACACCAACGGCAAATTATTGCTGACCGGCGAGTACTTCGTACTGGACGGCGCACTTGCCCTCGCAATGCCCACCCGCCCCGGGCAGTGGCTGCGCATCACGCCACAGCCGGAAGCCAGCGAGCACCACTGGACCAGCCGCCGGCGGGACGGCAGCGTGTGGTTTGAAGGCACCTTTGCCGAAGGCGGAGCACTGCTGCACGCTACCGATGCTCAGGTCGGGCGCCGGCTGGAAAGCCTGCTGGGCGGCATCGGCAACCAAAAGCCGGGCTTTTGGCTGCAGCAGCCTTTTCTTCGCTTCGAGACACAACTGGAATTCCCGCAAGACTGGGGGCTGGGCAGCAGCTCTACCCTCATTGCAGCGCTGAGCCGCTGGGCCAATATCGACCCCTTTGCGCTGCTTGACCATACCTTTGGCGGCTCCGGCTACGATATTGCCTGTGCTAATGCCCACCGCCCGTTGCTCTTCCAGCGCCGGGGAGGGGAAGCGCACTACCTTGAGCTTCCTTACCAGCCGCCGTTTCTGGAGCAGATCTGTTTCGTGCACCTCAACCGCAAGCAGGATAGCCGGGAGGGCATCCGGCGCTTTCGCGCAAAAGCAGGGGGCAGCGACCGGCAGCGGGAGCGCATTTCCGAACTGACTATGCTTTTCCTGCAGGCGAGAGACGCCCGCGAAGCCGTTGCCGTTATGGAAGAACATGAAGCTATTGTGGCTAAAGCCATTGACCTGTCTCCGGTAAAGCAGGAGCTGTTCCCCAACTTTCCGGGCGTGGTGAAATCACTCGGCGCATGGGGCGGCGATTTCGTGATGGCGCTGAGCGAAAAACCAGCCCAGGCCACGAAACAATATTTTAAGGTGAAAGGGTATGAAACGGCGCTGGAGTATACGGAGCTGATGTAAAAGCACTGGCTCCCTACCCCACTATTTGATCAATCGCTATAATCGCCCACCGGCGCATTCAGGTAAGTCATTTCGATATGGTACTTGCTCTGCGGTATGATCTGGTTGATCGCCGAGATAAAATCCTCAAGCTCGCCGGCGAAAGCCTTATCAAAGGAATAGCAAGTCTTGGTTTTGCCCTTGTACTCGATGTGGAGCACCGTCTTCAGGCGAAAATTGCGCGGGCGGCTAAAGACCTGGCAGTTGATGTACAAATCCATAATGCGGTTGCGCTCAATGGTATTCATGAGCAGCTCCATCTTTTCATCGGTAACTTCCTGAGCTATGCTGACTTCCGGTACGCCATCGTTCATGTGCTCGAACGCGATCTCCAGGCGATTGCCCTGCAGGGTATAGAAACGCACCTGCTTCTTAAGGAAATTACGCGGGAACAGCACCTGCTTCACACGCACCTGCAAAGGGTAAGTAGCCGGATCTTCCCGGTCGGTTGCCTCGGGGGTAAAAATAGAATCAGACTGAGGCTCCACGCCCATAAAGGTGCTGTCTTGCTGAGCGGAAAGCGGAGAAAGCGCTAAAAGGAAAACCAGAATAAGTAAAAACGGAAAAACGGACATTTGTGCATTCATATACCTTCATAACGGGGTCCGCTGCCCGGGTGTTCGGCCTTCCATCGCGCTGCCCGGGCCTGTAAAGTGTCAAGCTATTCCAGTATCGGTATAAATAAGTTCGGCTGCCTTGGGGCTTTTGCGATTACTTGCTATTTTTGCCCGAAACAAACTCAAGACATGGAAGCTCAAGCTAATAATAATAAGTCCACTGCGATGGATTGGATTCTTTTCCTGGTTTCCACTGCTGTGGTGGTACTCATGCTGATCTTTATGAACGAGTGGTTCTGGATTGCACTGCCGTTTTCACTGACTTACCTGGTGAAAGCGCTGCGCGCGATGTAATCAGCCGCCGTTGTTTCTGCTTCCTCCCTTTCGCTGAGCAACGCGGGAGGAAGCAGGTTCTTTTTTCAGGATATCGCTTCTGCAGCTGCCCGGTCCAGGTACCATAGCAGCTTTCCCTTCTTTGGTTTGATGTGGCTCGCCGGATACTGGCCGGCAACATCCTCTTCCCTAATGATT
>CAJXXJ010000048.1 GCA_913062745.1 uncultured Phaeodactylibacter sp. | reverse complement strand
TCAAGGAAAGGCGGGAACTGCAGCCCGCAAAAATCAATCCCTTTTACTCATGAAATCCAGTTTGTCTAGTGGTTTGCCCGCAGGGCCTGATAGGCTGACAGGGCCCAACAAACGATTGAACAACATCGAATACCGGACTTCATCAAGGCCTAGTGGCTCAGCCGTTGCGGCCCCGTGAAAAGGGCGCTCCTACCCTGCCGGCTTTCTGCAACAGTTACGCCCGCTCCTCTGCCAGCACTGCCAGCGGCTGCAACCGCGACCAGTCTTTATCCCATTCGTCGCCCAGCACGCCAAGCGGCCAGGGCTCCTGCACCTCCGAGACACCCTTCAGCAAAGCATTGCCGATGGCACACTGCAGGCACCTCCGCTGATCGCAGTACTGCTGCTTGAGCTGAATCATCGCCTGACTGTGGTAGGCGGAGGTTGCCCGCAGCCCTGCCTCCTGCCAGCGCCGGATAATTTTGTTGCTTTCTGCCGGCAGCGCTTCCAGCAAATCCAGTGCGCGCTCCTGCAGCCGGTTGTCTTTTTTGGCACGGCCATAACAGAAGAGGAATGGAGCAATTGTATTGATGATGATCAGGTGGACGGTACGCTGCCCGAGCGCTTTAGCCTGCTGCGGGGACGGCTTGTCGAAGCTGTAGTGCGTCCACCAATAGTTGGACAGTTTGACCTCAAACAGATGCTCCAGCTCTTTGGCATCCTGAGCGGCCATGACCTTGCTGAACAAGCTGACCGTTTGATGCAACAGGGCAGCCAGCTGAGCGATACGGATTGTGGGGAAATTCGCAGGCCGCAGGCGCAGAAACTTCCACGCCTGTGCAGGGATAGGCTTTAGCCCGTGCTTTTTGCGCAGGAAGCGGTACTCCTGCTGCAGCCTCCGCGGGTACTCTTCGGAAAAGGATTGCCCTTCGAGCAGGCCCGACTGCCCGAACAGCAGGGCTTCCATTTGAAAGACGGAGTGGCGGTATTTGTTGAGCAGCAGCAGGGGCGTCTGCTGTGCCAGCATTTCCATCGGGTCGCCATTGACTTTGCTGCCGAAGCTGCGGGCGAGAAACTGATAGAAGACCGTTTCCCAATCCTGCTGACAGCGCTGCAGCCGGGCGTCGATCAGGCCGGCCCGGTGCTCCAGCCGCTCGGCAGCAAGGCGGTCCAGCCAGAGGTTCTTGGTAAGATCGCTGACTTCATTCAGGGAGTTGGCGCAGGGCACCCAGGATTCCTGCTGCAACAAGCGCTGATAATTGGCAGCAAGGCGGCGGGAAATGCGGTTTTTCATCTCCAGGCACGGAATGAGGGTGCCGTTAGAGCGTTGGATAGGTTTGTCTTCTTCGTAGACGACGTGGAGGACGACATTATCGTAGGCCGGGTCCTGTTGATGCTGATGCTGCAGCCAGTCGGATGACTTCAAGTGCATTTCCACATTGCCGGCCCAGACGGTGTCGCCGATGCGCAGGCGGGCGTTGAGGAAATCCGGGCCGGCATCTGCGTTGTGCTGCCCGGGGCTGAGAATGTCTACGGTTTGCCCGTCGGTAGTAAAGAGGGCGTGGTGGTGAAAGCGGCGCATACGCCATGCGTAGTGCAAAAGCTCTTCCTTCATGGGGCTTGGTTTTTTGGGTGTTGGCCCGAAGGCCGGGGGTTAACAATTACCGGACGGCAGCCGCCCGGGCTTTCTTTTGGTTTTACCGCAAGGTAATACTTTTTGTTTTTAAAAACAAGCCCTTTAAACAATTATTGAAGGTCCCAGAATGAGCGGGGCCGCTCCAGCACGATGACAGTATCGCGCAGGGTGGCCCAGAAATAGGCGCTTGCCAGCACGCCAAGGAGGGCAATGGACCATTCGCCGGCCAGCCATATTTTTAGCGGAAGCGCCAGCAGCAGCAGTGCAAAGACTTTAAGGAAAAAATACCGCTCACGGTACTCATAGCTGACTGCGAGATGCACTGCGCTGCCCACTTGCCACATAGCAAGGCTGCTGAATGCGATAATACCCCAGGGCCAGTACAGCCCGGCCAGCAACAGAATAATTACTGCGGTGAGTAGGACAGACTGACCCACCAGGTCCGTTTTCATGCGTGTTTTGCTTATCATGCAGGTTTGGGTTTTCGGGCTGTCAGCCAGCCCCTTGCAGAACTTTCAATAATAATTGAAAATTAAACATCGTCTTGCTTCAATTGGTTGCAAAGCCTGTCTGTTATCGGTAGAGGGGGACTTCCTGCAGGTATTTGAAAACAGCATCCGGCACCATATACTGCACAGACTGCCCGGCTTTGAGGCAACGCCGGATATAGCTCGCTGAAATCTGTAACATCGGTGCTTCCTGAATGTGCACATTAGGGTGCTCTTGCAGGCCGCCCGGCTCGTAGTCTGGCCGCTGATAGACATAGATGGGATAATCCCGCAGCAGCAGCTCATAGTTTTTCCACTTGTGGATAGTCGCCAGGTTGTCGCCGCCCATGATGAGGCAAAACTGTTTGTCGGGATGCTTCTCGCGCAGGTAGGACAGCGTATCAATCGTATAGGAAGGCTTCGGGAGGCTGAATTCCACATTAGAGGCACGCAAGGCTGCGTTGTCGCCAATGGCCAGTTCCACGAGGTGCAGCCGGTCGTGGTCGCGCGCCAGGCTTTTCTTGTTTTTTAGCGGGTTGTGTGGAGAGACGACGAGCCAGACTTCCTGCAGCTCCGTCTGCGTAGCCATGAAATTAGCGATAATCATATGGCCCACATGCACCGGGTTGAAGGAGCCAAAGAACAAGCCTATTTTCGGTTTGGTATTGGTTGGTGTGCTCATCTACTGTGCCGGTTCCTCCTTCATCATCTGTTGAACGATGCTATCGGGCAGGTTTTCCATCACATCGTCGTCAAACTGAATATCCTCCTGCGGGGCATCAACGAGCCATTGTCCGTCCGTGCGCACCAGTTGATAGTCGGAAACATAACGCTCGTACTGATCTTCCAACACGCACTGACACAGCAGGGTATCTCCCTCCCCTTCGCAACTGATGGCTAAAAACTCGGTATGGAACAGCGTGCTGTCCGGCTGTTCGCTTTCCACAATCCGCGCGAGTTCCTGCAGCCACTGCCTGCCGGCTTCGGTACTCAGTACTTTAGCTTCTTCCAGCTGGTTTTTGTCTACCAGCCCCTGATAAGCTTTGAGCACTTCTTCCGGGGATTTTTTGGATAATTGTTGCTGCCCGCTGTCCTGTTCACTACCGCAGTTGAGCAGCAGCAGTGCCACTACAGCCAGCGACAGCAGTGTAGTTTTGCTCATAAACGAATTTAATTACTGAGCATCACCGGCATGACGAGCATCAGTATTTCTTCTCCCTCCATCGGCTCGGCCGGCAGCAGGATGCCGGCGCGGGTTGGGGTGGAGAGTTCCATTTTCACTTCATCGGCCTCGAGCACGCCCAGCATTTCCACGAGGAATTTGGCATTGAAGCCAATCGTCAGGGAGTCCCCTTCGTAGTTGCAGGCCAGCTGTTCGGTCGCTTCGTTTGAGAAGTCGAGGTCCTGTGCCGAGATGGTCAGGCTGTTCTCATTGATATTCAGGATAACCTGATTAGTGGTTTTGTTTGCATAGATGGCGATCCGCTTGAGCGAATTCTGAAAGTCAGCACGGTTAAGGCTCAGCGTATTCGGGTTGTCTACCGGGATAACTGCGTTGTAGTCCGGGTATCGGGCGTCGATCAGCCGGCATACGAGCTCGGTATCGCCGAAAGAGAAAAAGGCGTTGGCGCTATTGAAGGACAGCGTCACGTCTTCGTTGCCCGGCAGGCTGCCTTTGAGCAGGTTCAGCGCTTTCTTGGGCACGATGAAGGAAGTGGAGGCTTCTCCCCCGACCTCATTGAAGGTGTACTTGACCAGTTTGTGGGCATCCGTAGCTACGAGGATGAGCTTGTCGAAATCGACCTGGAAGTAAACGCCGGTCATAGCGGGGCGCAGCTCGTCGTTGCTTGCCGCGAAAATAGTTTTGTTGATGCCCTGGCTCAGAGACGCGCCCGGAATTTTCAGCGAGTCTACCGAATCAGGCTGCGGGATACTCGGGAAATCCTGCCCGTCTTCTCCTGCCAGCTTGTACTTACCGTAAGCGGAGGTGATCTCGATACCGAAATTGTCCAGATTGACATTGAAGGTAATCGGCTGCTGCGGTAGCGCTTTAAGCGTTTCCAGCAGTATTTTGGCCGGAACTGCCACGGAGCCGTCAGCATCTGCCATTACTTCGATTTCGGTAGTGATCGAGGTTTCCAGGTCGGTTGCAGCGATGCGCAGCCGGTTGTTGGAGATGGTAAAAAGGAAGTCCTCAAGGATAGGCAAGACAGGGTTGGAGCCGATGGCGCCGCCCGCAATCTGCAGGCGCTTGAGCAATTCGGAAGAAGAAACGCTAAACTTCATAGTCGGTCCGGTAGGGTTTATCGATTGAAATAATTGCACAAAAATAGATTATTTTACCCATTTTCGCACGAAGAGTATTCAACAGCTTGTTAGTAACCGCTCGCCAAAAGTAATAAATGGTTTATGCCGGACAGAACAAAGCCACCAATAATTCAGGATATACAGTCGGTACGCCTGCCGGAGGTAGAGGTACGCGCACTGGACAATGGCATACCGCTGTACATCGTTAACCTGGGCACACAGGAAGTGCTGAAGCTGGAAGTCGCTTTTCGGGCCGGCCGGCCGTATGAGCGCACCTTGCTTGCGGCCCGTGCTACTGCCAGTCAGATACGGGAGGGCAGCGCTGCCTACAGCTCAGCGCAGGTGGCTGAGTCTATGGACTTTTACGGGGCGACGCTCAGCATCCCTTTTCAGCTGGATACTTCCAATTTCATCCTCTACAGCCTGAACAAGCATTTCCCGAAGGTGCTGGGCATACTGCAGAGCCTGCTGCAGAGGCCGTTATTCCCGCAGAAAGAGCTGGAGCAATTCATCAAGCGAAACCAGCGGCGGCTGGCGGTAGACCTTACCCGCAACGATGTAGTGGCCTACCGGGAGCTCACGGCGGCTATTTTTGGCGAAAGCCACCCCTACGGCTACAACAGCCAGCCGCAGACTTACGGGCAGCTGCAGCAGGATGCCCTGCAGGAGCACTACCGCCGGCTGTACAATGCACAAAACTGCGTACTCTTCCTGAGCGGGCGTGTAACGGAGGAGGCGGTAAAATTGGTCAACGACGCATTCTGCAGCGCACTGCCAGAGGGACAGCGCGCTGAAGCCAGCCCAAAGCCGGAAGAGCAGGCACCACAGCAAAAGTTTTATGAACGCCCGGGCACCGTGCAGTCTGCCATCCGCATCGGGCGCCGGCTGTTCAACAGGCATCACCCGGATTATCAGGGGTTTTATGTGCTCAACACCCTGCTGGGCGGCTACTTCAGCTCCCGCCTGATGGCGAATGTGCGGGAAGATAAGGGCTATACTTACAACATCTACAGCTCCGCCGATGCGATGGTCTACGATGGCTACTTCTACATCGGCACGGAGGTCAGCCAGGAGTTTGTGCCGGAGACGCTTCAACAGATCTACACGGAAATGGAGCGGCTGCAGCAGGAGCCCGTGGGCGAAGAGGAGCTGAGCATGGTACGCAACTATTTGCTCGGCAATTTCCTAACCATGCTGGATGGTCCATTCAACATCTCGGAAGTCATACGTACGCAGGCCCTGGAAGGGCTGCCGATGAACTACCTGGAGGAGCTTTCGCAAACGGTCCGGGAAATCAGCCCGGATGAAATACAATCGCTGGCACAGCGTTATCTGCAGCGGGAAGCCCTCTGGGAAATCATTGTGGGCGCATAAAGGATGGCAGTGGATCGTACCGGAGGGCAGAATAGTTCAAAAAGGAAGCACCCTACTTACTAATTTGTCGGTTTTACTTCCTTTTCCCACAAAAAATGCGTTGTTTTGCGCTTTAAATAATTGCAATAGAGGCAGGCAGGAAAAAAATCCGCCTCCTTTTCCAGGCTTTCGCGAGCCGCAGTATTTTGTTAATTGAACACACAGGACGTCCCTGCTTAAAACAGCGTTTCCACCGCCCCTTGGTACGCTAGCAATAACGCAGCATGGCAGTACTACAAATACCGGACTAAAGCTTAATGAAACTGTTTAGCTTCTTTACCCAAGAACTTGCGATTGACCTCGGCACCGCTAACACCCTGATCATTCAGGATGGCAAAATTGTGGTGGATGAGCCTTCTATCGTTGCTGTCAACCGCCGGACAGGAGAGACGATTGCGGTGGGCAACAAGGCTATGCAAATGCACGAGAAGACGCACGAGGAGATCAAAACGGTGCGGCCGCTCAAAGACGGGGTGATTGCGGATTTTCAGGCGGCAGAGAGCATGATCGAGGGGATGATCAACATCATAGGCCGCAAGCGTCGGTTCTTTTCCCATATGAAAATGGTCATTTGCATCCCTTCCGGTATTACGGAAGTGGAAAAGCGGGCTGTTTTTGATTCTGCCGACCACGTCGACTCTAAAGAAACTTATCTGATACACGAGCCGATGGCGGCTGCACTGGGTATTGGCCTGGACGTGGAGGAGCCGGTTGGCAATATGATTATTGATATCGGGGGTGGCACAACAGAAATCGCCGTCATCGCGCTGTCCGGAATTGTTTGTGATCAGTCCATCCGCATTGCGGGCGACGAGTTCACGAGTGATATTATGAGCTATATGAAACGGCAGCACAACATCCTCATCGGTGAGCGTACCGCTGAGCAGATCAAGATCAACGTTGGCTCTGCCCTGCACGAGCTGGAGAGCCCTCCTGACGATTTTGCCGTCAACGGCCGTGACCTCATGACAGGCATTCCGAAGCAAATTAAAATCTCCTACAGCGAAGTAGCCCACTCCCTCGATAAGTCGATCACCAAGGTGGAGGATGCTATTCTCAAAGCGCTGGAAACCACACCGCCGGAACTGGCCTCTGACATCTACCGCACCGGTATCTACCTGACCGGCGGTGGTGCTCTGCTGCGGGGGCTCGACAAGCGGATACAGCAAAAGACCAAACTGAAGGTGCATATTGCTGACGACCCGCTGCGGGCAGTAGTGCGCGGTACGGGCATCGCACTGAAAAATACGGACCGCTTCTCTTTCCTGATCGACCGGAAGAGCGTATAAGACTGCTCTGCGGAGCACCGGAGCCACCCGCTCATTCACAAGCGGGTGCCCTGCCCGGCTGGTTTTATTTTGAAATGACTCCCTAAATATCTGTGGCCATGAGGGGCCTGATTCAGTTATTTGCTGCTTACGGAAACTTTCTGCTATTCCTGCTGCTGGAAGGGATTGCTCTGCTATTAGTTGTACAGTTTAATCAGAAGCAGCACGACATCCTCAACCACTCCCTCCTGCTGCTCACCACGAGCATGGAACACCGTGTTGACCGGATTTCTGAATACATCGACATGAAGGAAGAGCTGGTCAAGCTGCAGGGTGAAAATCAGCGGCTGAAGGCGCAGCTCGAGAGCGCTAAATTTTCCAATGCTGTCACTCGGGATACCGCAGTCAGCGATTCCCTCGAACAACTCTACACCTACATTGCTGCTGATGTGGTCAGTAACTCCGTGCTCAATACCAGCAACTACCTGCGCCTCGACCGGGGCAGTATGCATGGCGTGGAACCGCACATGGGCGTTATCAGTCAGGACGGCATCGTAGGCGTCGTGCGTGCGGTGACAGACCATTACTGTAATGTGATGTCGATCCTGCACCGGCAGACGCGAATCAAGGCGGCGATCGGCAGCGAAGGCTACTTCGGCACCCTGAGCTGGGATGGAAAAGACCCGGACTTTATGCAGCTCAGTGCTGTACCCAAGCACGCGAATGTAAGCCCGGGCGATACGGTTTTCACAAGTGGCTATTCCCAGCTTTTCCCGCCCGGGCTCATCATCGGCACCGTAGACGAAGTCACCGTGCCTAAGGGGCAAAACTTCTTTGACATTACCGTAGACCTGCGCAATGACATCCGCAAGCTGCAGTCCGTTTATATCGTTATTGACGAAATGCGGGACGAACACCAACAACTAGACGAAGCGATAGATGAATAACGCTGTACTCACGAACATATCGCGCTTCCTGCTCCTGCTGTTTATACAGGGCTTAATCCTTAAGCGGCTGTCCCTGGGATGGGAAGGGATCGTATACGTTAATGTTATGATTTACCCGCTGTTTATCCTGTTGATGCCCTTGCGCACGCCACGCCCGGTCATCCTGCTGAGTGCATTTGCGCTGGGCATTGGGGTAGACTTATTCTACGGCACGCTGGGCCTGCACACTTCAGCCACTGTCCTTACTGCTTACGCCCGCTCTTACGTGCTCGCATTTATGGAGCCGCGGGAAGGATACAACGTCAACTACAGCCCGACCAAAGCCCGAATGGGGGCTCCCTGGTTTTTGCGCTATGCATCCATTATGATGGGCATCCACCTGATCGCCTACTTTAGCATAGACGCTTTCTCTCCGCAGTTTTTCTTTTCGATTGTAATCAAAGCACTATACACCTTCCTGTTTTCGTTATTTTTCATTATAATCATCATGCAATTGTTTAACCCAACTGACTGATTACTAAAGTGGCAGACCCGTACAGCAACCGGACAAAGCATATACGGTGGTTTATCCTCGGAGCAGCAGTCGTGCTGGCAGGAAAAGCTATGCACCTGCAGCTGTTCAACGAAAAGTACAGCACCCGGGCAGATGCAGATGCCATCGATGAGTATACCATATACCCGGCCCGCGGCATCATTATGGACCGCAATCAGGAGCTGCTCGTATACAACGTACCGATGTACGACCTCATGGTCACCTACAATCAGCTGGACGAGAACATGGATACCACCGCTTTTTGCGAGCTGCTGGGCATCGACCGCGAATTTTTTGAAAAACAACTGGACAAGAACTGGCGGGACCCCCGCTACTCCCGTTCTGTGCCTTTCCCCTTTATGACCAATGTACTGGCAGAGGACCTGGCAGCGCTGGAAGAACGGCTGTATGAATTCCCTGGCTTTTCGCCCCGGCTGCGCCACGCCCGGGGATACAAGCACGAAGTAGCACCGCACGTGCTGGGCTACATCCGGGAAGTGGACAAAAATGATATCGAAAAAGGAGAAGGGGCTTATGCTCCGCGCGACTACATCGGCAAAAGCGGCCTGGAGCTGTTCTACGAGCCCGACCTGCGCGGGGAAAAAGGCTCAAGCATGGTCCTCAAAGACAACCTGGGCCGGGAGGTAGGCGCTTACAAAGGCGGGGATTACGATAAACCTGCCATCTCCGGCAAAAACCTGATTACAACCCTTGACCTCGAGCTGCAAAAGTACGGAGAAGAGCTCATGCAGGGCAAACTGGGCAGCATCGTAGCCCTTGATCCGAAAACCGGAGGCGTACTGGCTATGGTGAGCGCCCCGACTTACAACCCGAACCTGCTATCCATAGGGTACAACGCCAACAACCCTTACGGCAAACTCTCCATGGACGAGACCAAACCGCTATTCGACCGCTCGGTCATGGCTCAGTACCCGCCGGGCTCCCTCTTTAAGCCCATTGTAGCCCTCATTGGCATGCAAACCGGCGAACTTGACCCCAACCGCACCATCAGCTGCTCCGGCGCATACTATTTCAACGGCATGAGGCTGACCGGCTGCCACGGCCACCCGACTTGTTTCAACGTACAGTCCGCTATTCAGCACTCCTGCAACGCCTATTTCGTGACGGTCTTCCGCGACATCGTCGACGGGCCGGGAACCTTCCGCAATCCTGAGAAAGGGCTGGATATTTTTAACAGCTATCTGGACAAATTCGGTCTGGGCAGCAAACTGGGCATTGACCTGCCTCGCGAAAAACCAGGCTTCTTCCCCACTTCCAAATGGTACTCCGATTACTTCAACCGGCAGCAGGAGGGACAACGCTGGAATTCGCTGTGGATCCGCTCCCTCGGCATCGGACAGGGCGAGCTGCTGACTACCAACCTGCAACTGGCGAACCTCGCGGCCATCATAGGCAACCGGGGCTACTACATCACTCCGCACCTCGCTAAAAACTGGGAAAATGATGGCACCTCCCTGCCCCCCGGCTATATCGAGCGCAAAGAGGTAGGCATAGACCCGCAGCACTTCGAGGTGGTGGTCGATGGTATGGAACGGGTAGTACTGGCCGGTACTGCTCAGATTGCCCAAATCCCGGGTATCCCCGTTTGCGGAAAAACCGGCACAGCCGAAAACCCACTCGGCAAAGACCACTCCATCTTCTTTGCTTTTGCTCCCAAGGATGACCCGCAGATTGCTATTGCGGTGTATGTGCAAAACGCCGGTTTCGGCAGCACCTTTGCCGCCCCTATCGCCAGCCTGATGATTGAAAAAGCCATCAACGGGGAAATCAGCGAGGGGCGCAAGTGGCTGGAGGACCGTATGAAAAAGGCTAACCTCATCGAACAACAAGAACCCTAAACAATGATTATATCCGCTATCGTAGCGACTGACCGCAACGGCATTATCGGTAAGGACGGCGATATTCCCTGGTACCTTTCCTCCGACCTGAAGTACTTCAAAAAGCGGACCCTTGGGCACCATATTATTATGGGCCGCAAATCCTTTGAGTCCATCGGCCGCCCTTTGCCTAAGCGCACCAATATTGTCCTTACGCGCAACCCTTTTTTCGTAGCCTCCAACTGCCTGGTAGTCCGCTCCCTTGAAGAGGCGCTGCAAATCGCCCGGGACAATGGGGAAGAAGAGGCTTTCATCATTGGCGGAGGCGACATCTACCGCCTTGCTATGCCCATGCTCGACCGCCTGTACCTGACCGAAGTGGATACGGCCGTAGAAGGCGGAGACACGTCCTTTCCGGAAATAGAGGCTGAAGCCTGGACGCTCAGCTGGAGCGAATCTCATCAGGCTGACGAGAAAAATGACCACGACTATACCTTTAAAGTACTGGAGCGCAGGAAGTCCTGACTCAACCTTCAAAAAGCAGAAGACCTTTATTATGTATTACCCTGACTCTTTCTTTCCCCTCTCCCCGGAAAGAGCCTGAATATTACTGCTACTGAAAAACAAAAAACATGCTCCAACGAAAATTTGACAAAATTGTAAGGGACTACTTTCCCAACGCCCTGGATACCAAGGATACTTCCATCCGTTTCATGGGCCGTATGCAGGACGAGTACAAAATTGACATTTCCAAAGTACTCATGGCCACTTCCCTTTGCTCCGACGACATCAATGCACCATCCACCACATTTTTTAATGTGCTTTTTGGCCCGTTCATTATGGGTGGTCTGGGCGGTTTACCCTTTGCGGGAAAAACTGGCATGACGGCATTCGCCCATCACATACCGGATGATGGGGCTGCGCTGATTTTTTACGGCCCGCATATCGGAGTCACGCTGGAAGGAGATGTCGGGCGCATGTACCGGCCGCGGCAGGAGCAACCGGGAAATTCCTGCGGTGCCCTTATGCTGGCACTCAGCCGCTTTCGCGAAAACCCGGACTACGAGCCGGTGATCACGGAAGATGACTATCAGCAAAAGCGGCTTGAGGCCTCCCTGCTGCCCTATAAGGAAGAAATACTGGAGGCCAGAAACCAGGAAGTCGCCATCACGGAGGCCACCTTCAAGGTGATAGACGAGCAAATACACAAGTACCTGAAATCTACGGCAAAGGAATTTAAGGTCAACAAAGTAGCGCTGCTCGGCGGTATCATCATCAATACGGACTACGGGCTGGATGATTACTTTGCGGTACGCACCTTTGAAGTGATGGATATGAAGGCTTTAGCCTCTTAAACAGCGACGGGCCAGCGCCGGTGATTACTCACCCGGTGCTGGCCCG
>CAJXXJ010000047.1 GCA_913062745.1 uncultured Phaeodactylibacter sp. | reverse complement strand
TGCCGTCACACTTACGGTTACCACAGAGTCACAGCCGAGGCTGCTGCTTAGAGTAAAGCTTGCTGTCTCCCCGGCCTGCAAGGTGCTGCCGTTGTAAGTCACCGTTTCGCCCTCACAGGCCGTGAGGTTGAGGTCACTGCCGAGCGGGCCGGTACCGTTGACGGTAACCGTCACCGTAGAATCACAGCCGGCGGCATTCGTGAGCACAAACTCCTGCTGATCCCCGGGGAAGAGAGCTGTCCCTTCGTAAATAACGCTATCGCCCTCACAAACGAGCAACGAAAAGCTGCTGTCGCTCGGCAGCAACTCGCCTACGCTGACGGTCACCAAAGAGTCGCAACCGGCAGCATTCTGAAACGTAAATGTTTGCTGAGAGCCGGCGGCAATGCTGCTCCCCTGAAAAGTGACGGCGCTGCCGCTGCAGGCGGAAAAGCTAAGCGTGGTATCGCTGGGCAGCAGAGCTTCTACCAGGACAGTCACCGTAGAATCACAACCGGCAGTATTGGTGAGCGAAAAACTGGCTTGCTCTCCGGCCGGTATTTCAGTGCCCAGGTACATCACCGTGCTCCCTTCGCAGGCACTGAAGTTGAGCAGAGTATCCGTTGGAAAAATTTCTTGCACACTCACCGTGACGACGGAATCGCAGCCTGCAGCATTGGTGAGCACGAAGGCTTGTGTCTCACCGGGCATCAGCGTGCTGCCCGCGTAGGTAATGGTGCTGCCGCTACAGGCGGCAAAAGCCAAGGTGGTATCTGAAGCTTGCTGCGCAATAACGGATACGGTAAGTACGGAATCACAACCGGCGGCATTTGTCAGGATGAACTGCTGCGTCTCGCCGGGAGACAGCTCCGTACCCTGAATATTTATCGTTTCGCCCGGGCAGGCGCTGAAGGACAGCGTGCTGTCGCTGGGCAGTAGCTCCGTAACCGAAACATTGATAACCGAATCACAGCCCGCAGCATTGGACAATACAAACTGCTGCTGTTCTCCCGGCAGCAATTCCATCCCCTGATAACTAATGGAGTTGCCGGTACAGGCGGAAAACGACAGGGTGGTATCACTGCTGCTGAGTGCCGTTACGGAAACCGTTACCGTGGAGTCGCAGCCGGCAGCATTATCCAGTACGAACTGCTGCTGCGTACCGGCGGCCACGAGCTCGCCTAAGTAGTCAATACTGTCGCCAGCGCAGGCACTGAAGGAGAGCGTGCTGTCACTCGGCAGCAGCTCCGCCACCGTTACCGAAATGATCGAATCACACCCTGCTGTATTCGAGAAAATGAAGTCCTGACTGCCTCCGGCCGGGATAGCCGTGCCCTGAAAATCTGCCGTAGTGCCGCTGCAGGCTTCCAGCGCCAGCGCCATCACCTCACTGTAATTGACGGTTATGTCGACCTGCTCCACAGAATCGCAACCCACAAAACTGGTGTAGGTCACCGTCAGGCTCGTATCCTGCGTGTAGTACTGGCCGCCGTAGAGCACGGAGTCGCAACCGTTGCGTACCACCTGAGCGGTATCGAGGCCGGCGCATAAGTCCTGCAACAGCCAGTCGACAGGTATCGTTACGCCGCAGCCGGAGAAGCTGGTATCTACCTGGCTTTGATAAGGTCGCAGCCCGGCAGGGAGGCTGCCCTCGTCCAGCAGCAGGGTGTAAGTGCCGTTCTCAAGACCGAGAAAAGCGTAGCTGCCGGCCGGGTTGGAAAGGGTGTTGCCAAGCGGGCTTCCGCCCTGCTCCAGCACCACCGTGGCATTGCTCAGCGTAGTGTCCGCTCCGTCAATAATCCCGTTATTGTTGACATCCACGTATACCTGTCCGTTGAAATTACCCTGCCCGTCTGACAGTTGGAGGTCGAGCGGGTCAGACTGTAGCTGGCAGCCATTATTGGCGGTCATTTGCAGCCAGTAGGTACCGCTTTGGTCGGCAATCAGCTCTGGTACCGTACCCTGCGGGCTGCCAAGGGGGTTGCCGTTGAAAAACCACTGATAGCTGCTGACGCCAGGTATTTCCGGCAGGCAAAGCGTGTCCGGGCGGCAGCGTCCGTAGCAGCCGTTAGGCACCAGCGAGATATCCGGGCCGGGCTGTATCTCTATGGTATTGCTGCGGGCCTCGCACCCGGAAGCATTGCGGGCGGTCACATAGTAGCTGGCAGGCTGATCAGTGCTGATGCTGTTGCCGGTTTGCCCGTTGCTCCACTCATAACTGACAGCCGGATCCGGGTTGTCAACCGAAAGGGTAACCGGCTGCCCTTCGCAGAATGGGCCGGGCTGGCCGGCGCTGATGCTGGCCACCGGCAGCTCATTGATGATCACCGTAAACGGGCCTACTTCCCGGATACAGCCTGTGAGGCCGGAGGTAACCTCCACCGTGTATTCGTAGGTGCCGGCAGAGAGGAGGCTACCCCGTTCTTCCGTGAATAAAAGCTCATGGGAGGTCTGCCCGTTGCTCCAGAGGTAGCTGTGGCCCGGCAGGTCGAAAGTCTCCAGGATGACATCCTCTCCCTCGCAAGCCTGAATGGTATCATAGACATAGGCCACCACTTGGCCCAGTTCATTGAGGCGCACCGCCCGTATCGTATCAAAGGGCAGAGGCGTCAGGTCTGTCTGCACCGGGTCAGGCACATAGGTGCAGCCGTTCTCATCGCTCACGGTGAGCCCGTACAGCCCGGCTTCTGCTACCACAATGCTTTCGGTGGTGTCCCCCGTAGACCACTGCCAGCGGCTGGCACCGGATGGGGCGTTGAGGGGGACTGAATCGCCGGCACAGAGCGTAGCCCCGGCCGGGTTGATCTGTCCGCCCAGATTATTGGGCTCAACGGCCACATCACGCCGGAAGGTATCCCTGCAGCCAAATTGGTTGATGGAGACCAGCGACACCTCGTACGTGCCAGCCGCTGCGTACTGATGAAAGGCTGTAAAGCTGCCGGAGGTATTGGCCGCACCGCTCGCCGGTTCTCCAAAGTCCCAGCGTACGCTCACCGTAGAGGGCCCTGCCAGTGCCTTAAACTGCAGCGCAGTCGCCTCGCAGCTGGCCATCGGCAGCTCAAAGGTAGCGGTCGGAGCAGGGAGTACCCGTACCGAACGGCTGAAGGAGGAAGTACACCCCTGACTGCTCGTGACCGTCAGGGTAACCGTATAATCACCGGGGCTGCTGTAAATGTGCGTAGGGTTGGGATCGTTCGAAACATTATCAGCACCGCTGCCGGGGTCACCAAAATTCCATGCCCAGCCGCTTATGGGGAATTCCGGCAGGAAAGTGGAAAGGTCCGTGAAGGCAATGGGCGTGCCGGCGCAGGCTTCATCTGAAATAAAACGGGCGGCTGCAAAGACCGTGTCCACCCTGTAAATGGTGCATTCCGCCTGACTGCCGGTCACGGGATCAGTAAAGACGCCGGTCAGCAGGACGCGGTAAAGGCCGGCATTAGCATAAGTGTGGCTGGCGGAGGCCCCGAAGGCAAAATTGTCCAGCCCGCTGCCGGGGTCATCAAAGCTCCACTCCAGGGTGCCGGGCACCAGGTTGGAGGAGAATAAAGCGCTGTACGAGCGCTCGCTGCAAGAGCCGTTTCCGCTGATGGTAAAGTCGAGGTCGCCGGGGCAGGAGCCTGGAATCGGGGCGATGATCCCCGCGCAGTCCTGTACGTTAATCTGATTGGAAAGGGCGGTACACCCATTCTGGTCGGTAATGCTCACCTGGTAGCCGCCAAAGTCTGTAGCCGTAAAGCGGTCGTTATTGGTACCAACCGGCCCGCCGTCCTGCAGCCACTGATAATCGTAGCCCGCCTGACTGCCGGTAGCAAACAGGCGGGTCATCGGTGTGACGGTGTCACAAAAGCCAGTCGGGTCTGGTGTGGAGATGTACACATCCGGAGCGCCGTACGAGCGTATAGCAAAAGTGGTATCAAAGGAGCAGCCGTTGTCATCCGTGACCAGCAGCCGGTAAAAGCCCGAAGAAAGTTCAATGGCAGAGTCAGTCCCCAATTCTGCGCCATTTTCATTTTGCCAGCTGTAGGAAGAATAAGTCGATACGGTGGACACCGTCCCCGTTTCACCCGGGCAAAGGGCATCAGGGTGGAGCGGCTGCGGTTGTGGCAGCGGATGTATCGTTAGGTTCAGGCTGACGCTTTGCGCGCAGGCATTAAGCGTTACGGTCGCGGGCCCTGCGCTTTCCCAGACTACGGTGATGGATGCGGCATTGGGATCCGAGATGATAGTGCCGGCACCGGCCGGGCTGATGCTCCAGTTGTATTCGCTTGCACCGGGTGCATCCGCCGTAAAGGTGCTGCTGGATTCCAGGCAGGCGGAGGCGGGCCCGCTCAGGGAATAGGCTGGCACCGGATTGAGAATGATGGTGGTATCAGCTGACTGGCAACCAAAGACATCTTCCTGCCACAGCCGGATGGCGTAGGGTGGGCTTCCGCCAAAACTCAGGTTGATCTTGTCGCCCTGCCGCTCGTACACGGTGCTGCCATCGGTGATTTGCCAGAAGGTGCGCAAAGCAGGCTGCGCGGATAGCGAGGTATAGGTATACACAGTGCCCGGGCAAACCTGCAGCGGGCCGTCGATGCCGGCAGGGGCCGGAGGGAGCTCAATCACCCGCACCAGGACGCTTGCCCCTTCTGAGCAATACTCAGCAGGCTGTTCCGGCCAGGCCCGGAGTTGATAAAGGCCCGGGTCTACATCCCAGGGCACCGTGGGCGTGGCCGTAGGAGCCGGAGCCGTCCATACGGTGTCGCCGCTGTTGTTGATTGCCGCCCAATTGCTGGCTACCGGGTTATTGCCCGGCCGGCTGCGGGCCTGGTAGGGGAGGGTGCTGCCTTCACAAGCTTCAATGGGGCCAAAAGCAACGATTTCCGGCCGCATATTGACCTGCAGGGTGTCGCGCCCGCTGCACCCCAGGTAACAGTTTTCCAGCTCTACCGCTACCCACTGTGTATCGGTAGGGAGGGAAAAGGAAGTCCACTCTATTGTTACATCCGGAGTACCCTGCCCGTCAATGATGGTACCAAAAGCGGATACCGACCAGGTGAAGGAGGTGCCCTCGTAAGGCGTCATGGAATAGCTTTCGATTGCTGCCCGGCAGACCACTTCCGGCCCGCTGATCTGCGCGTCTTCGGATAGGATAGGGATCAGGACTTCGTAAGGCGCCGTACAACTGTTGGCAGACGGGCAGTCTTCCACCGTCAGCCCCACAAGGCCTTCCGGCCCTTCCCCCCAGGATACAGTGATGAAATTGTCTTCCGGGCCTCCGCCGCTCAGTATCGTGCCGTTTTCGCTCACATCCCACAGGAAGGTGCCGCAGGGGGAGGAGGCCTCATAGGTGCCCACGCCCCCTTCACATACCGTGCCTACACAATCTACAATCGGGACTTCGCCTTCTTCGACCACCACCGTCAGGCTGCTGCGGTCTTCACATTCGCAGGTATTCAGCGCAGCCAGCTCCACGGTATAGGTGCCGGGCGTATCATAGGTGTGTGTAGGGTTGGGCAAAGTGCTGACACTGCCGTCACCGAAGCTCCAACTATAGCTATCCGCAAAGTCACTTTCGTTCAAAAAGTTAATCGCTCTGCCCTGGCAAACATAAACGGTGTCATTCTGCGCCGGCGGGTCGGTGGAAAACCCGGCTACCGGATTTTCAATGATTTCCACACAGAGCGACTGCTGTACCAGCTGATCGCACGCATCCAGAAACGTAACGCTCACGCTCCCGAAGCCGGGGCTTCCCCAGGTGACCTCCACCCGGTCGTTCAGGATATCGAATGTGGTAGCGCCGTTAACCGATGCGCCGGTTTGCACAGCGAATCCCCCGATGGCCTCCCATTGATAAGTCAGCCGGGTGCCGGCGCAGACCACCTCGCAGTCCTGGCTGGGGCTGCTGCCCGCCTGGTTGCCGGCCGGGCATATTTCCGGCGCATCGGAAAAGAGGCGTATCTCCGTATTGGCAAAGTTGGGGAAGATCACGATCGTATCCGTATACGATGTGGTGTCATCAAAAACCGCAGTCGCAATCAGCGTATCCGGGCCTGGGCTGAATTTGCAAAAATCAATGGCAGGGCCGGTCTGGCCGGTGTTCCAAAAAACGGAAACCGGCGGCTGATTGATGCTGCCGACAAGCTCGATGGTATACTGATCGCATTCCTCTATACAAAGCGAAGTGGGGCCGTTGATGATGATGCCGGTATTCTGAGCAGCAGTACGGAAAATGAAAGTAAAGCATAAAACAGCGAATAGCAGTAGAGATCGGTTCATGGGAATCATTTAGTGTGTTCGTTATTATCACAGACGCTTTTTAAGGGAAATAAGCTGCCTGCAGGGCTTTTCGTCTGGTGTGGAACTGACTTTGTCCGATTGGATTGGCGGTTTCCGCGCTGTACCTTAACTTGTAAGCTGCAAAACTGGAATCAGACCGAATGACGTACGACAATTTTACTATCAAAGCCCGGGAAGCCATTCAGAAAGCACAACAAATCGCCGCCGGGCTCAATCAGCAACACGTAGATACCGCCCACCTGATCCGGGGTATTATGGAAACCGAAGAAGAGGTGGCTACCTTCCTGTTCAATAAATGCGAAGTGAGCATCACTGGCCTGCGCAATGGCCTGGAGCCGTTGATTCAGAAAACACCCAAGGTGAAGGGTACAGAAAAACAGTACCTGACCAAGGCTGCTAACCGTTCGCTGAGCCGGGCTAAGAAGGCACTGGCAGATTTCGGGGATCAGTACATTTCCATTGAGCTGATGCTGCTGGGCATCCTGCAGGGCGATGATGAGGCGGCTCAATTGCTGCAGCGGCTGGGCGCAGACGAGGAGCGCTTCCGGGCAGCTATCGAGGAGCTGCGCAAAGGCCGTAAAGTCACTGATCCGGATGCAGAGTCAGCCTACCATGCGCTGGACAAGTTTACCGTCAACCTCAACGAGCGGGCTGAGAACGGGCAGCTTGACCCCATCATCGGGCGGGACGAGGAAATCCGGCGTGTGCTCCATATCCTGAGCCGCCGCAAGAAGAACAACCCAATCCTGATCGGCGAGGCAGGCGTGGGCAAAACTGCTATCGTGGAGGGCATCGCGTGGCGCATCGTCAAAGGGGATGTGCCCGAGAACCTGCGCGAAAAGAAAATCCTTACGCTGGATATCGCAGCCCTCATAGCGGGAGCTAAGTACAAAGGTGAATTCGAAGAGCGCCTGAAGGGCGTGATCAAGGAAGTGGCAGAGAGCCGCGGAGAGGTCATTCTGTTCGTAGACGAAATCCATACCCTCATCGGTGCCGGCGGCGGGCAGGGCGCGATGGATGCCGCTAATATTCTCAAACCGGCACTGGCGCGGGGCGAGCTGCGCACGATTGGCGCCACTACCCTGGACGAGTACCAGAAGTACTTTGAAAAGGATAAAGCCCTGGTGCGGCGCTTTCAGACCGTACTGATTAACGAGCCGAGTGTGGAAGATACGATTTCCATACTGCGCGGCCTGCAGGAGCGCTACGAGGTATACCACAAAATTGAAATTCTGGACGAAGCGCTGATTTCTGCCGCCGAGCTTTCGCACCGCTACATCGCCGACCGCCATTTGCCGGATAAGGCCATAGACCTGATTGACGAAGCAGCGGCTAAGCTGCGTTTGGAGCTCGACTCCGTACCTGAGGAGGTAGACGAGTGGGACCGCCGGGTCCGGCAGCTGGAAATTGAGCGGGAAGCGCTCAAGCGCGAGGGAGACGATCAGAAAGTCGCACGCCTCAATGAGCAGATTGCGAATGCCCGCGAGAAGCGCGATGCCATCCGTGCCGGCTGGAAGAACGAAAAGGAAATCGTCGACACGATTCAGGGCATCAAGAAAGCAATTGAAGAGCTGGAGATGGAAGCGGCTAAGGCAGAGCGCAACAGCGATTTTGAACTGGTCGCCAAAATCCGCTACGGCGAGCTGCAGGAGCAGCAGGCTATGCTTAAAGCTGCTGAGGAAAAGCTCGCCTCCCTGTCCGAGGAGAAGCGGCTGACCAACGATGAAGTGACCGCCGATGATATCGCGGAGGTCGTTTCCCGCTGGACCGGCATCCCGGTAAGCAAAATGCTGCAGAGCGAGAAGGAAAAGTTGCTGCGCCTGGAAGAAGAATTGCATCAGCGCCTCATCGGGCAGCATGAAGCGGTACGCGCGGTTTCCGATGCTGTGCGCCGCAGCCGGGCCGGCCTGCAGGATACCAACCGGCCTATCGGCTCCTTCATTTTTTTGGGGCCAACGGGGGTGGGCAAGACGGAGCTCGCCAAAGCATTGGCGGAGATGCTTTTCAACGATGAGAAGGCTATCACCCGCATTGATATGAGCGAATTTCAGGAGCGGCACGCGGTCTCCCGCCTTGTGGGGGCCCCTCCGGGCTACGTAGGCTACGACGAGGGCGGGCAGCTAACGGAAGCGGTGCGCCGCCGGCCGTACTCCATCGTGCTGCTGGATGAGATTGAAAAAGCGCATCCCGATACGTTCAATATCCTGCTGCAGGTGCTTGATGATGGCCGGCTTACCGACAATAAGGGGCGGGTGGCCAACTTCCGCAATACGATCATCATCATGACGTCCAATATGGGTGCAGAGGTCATTCTGGAAAACTTTGAAGACCTGGCTGAATTGCCTGAAGACAAAAAACCGGAGATTATAGATGCCACTAAAGACGAAGTGTTTGAGCTGCTAAAGGAAGAGCTGCCTCCGGAATTCCTGAACCGTATCGATGAGCGCATCATGTTTCAGCCGCTGAGCCGGGAAGAGCTTAAGCAAATACTGGTGCTGTTGCTGAAACAGGTGGAAGGCATGCTGGCCCGGCAGGAGATGCAGCTGAAGCTGACGGAAGCGGCAAGGGACTTGCTGGCAGAACGGGGGTACGACCCACAGTTTGGCGCGCGGCCGATGAAGCGCGTGCTGCAGCGGGAGGTAGTCAATGAACTGTCCAAGCATGTACTGGCCGGCACATTCCTGCCCGGCGATACGATACTGGTAGATGCCGCAGGGGACGAACTAAACTTTAAAAAGGCCGCAGTGGAAGCCTGACCGGTCAACCGAGCTGCGGCATATGCGTTATTATTGTCAAGCATTCCACCTCGGTAAAAAGCGGAATATGGAAGAGGAAATCGTAAGGCGGCTCAAGGCACACAACCTGCGCAACACATCGATCCGCAAGAATGTGCTTGAGCTGTTTATTCAGTCGGAAGGGCGGGCACTTTCCAATCAGGATCTGGAAGAACAATTGGACAACCCGGACCGCATCACCCTGTATCGTACCCTGAAAGCTTTTGAAGATAAAGGGTTGATTCACCTTGCGGTAGACCGGGGTGGAATCAGTAAGTATGCGCTCTGCTCGGACGATTGCGATACGCATGCTCACCACGACGGCCACGCTCATTTTCATTGTCAGGCTTGTGGCAAAACTATTTGCCTGGAAGGCGAAATTATTATCAAAGCCAAACCACCCACCGGTTATGTTGTAGACCAGGAAAAGCTGGTACTGGAAGGGACCTGCGCGGATTGCGCCGCCTGAACCACTACAGCTCTTTTCTGAGCCGGGCTACCGGGATGTTGAGCTGTTCCCGGTACTTGGCTACGGTACGGCGGGCGATATTGTAACCGCGCTCCTTCAGTGTATTCTGCAGCTTCTGGTCTGAAAGCGGTTTCTTCTTGTTTTCCTGAGCAATGATTTCTTCCAGTATTTCTTTCACCTCAAGGGTGGATACTTCCTCGCCGTCTTCCCTGGAGAGCGACTCCGAGAAGAACTCTTTCAGGCGTTTGGTGCCGAATTCCGTCTGGACGAATTTACTGTTCGCTACCCGGGAAATAGTAGAGATATCGAGCCCCGTGATATCCGCAATATCTTTGAGGATCATGGGCTTTAGCTTCTTCTGGTCACCGGTCAGGAAAAATTCGTACTGGTACTGCAGTATGGCGTACATGGTGCGGTACATGGTATCCTGCCGCTGTTTGATAGCATCGATAAACCACTTGGCGCTGTCTATCTTTTGCTTAATAAACATCACGGCCTCCCGGTCTTTTTTGCTGGCTCTTTTGCCCTGATTGCTGCTTTTATAAGAGCGCAGCATGTCGCGGTACTGATCGTTGACGTGGAGGTCTGGTGCGTTGCGGGAATTTAGCGTAAGCTCAAGCTCGCCCTCCCGGTTATGGATAATAAAGTCCGGCACCACATACTGCGTAGCCCGTTCGCTGCCGCCGCTCGAGTAGCCGCTGGCCGGTTTGGGGTTGAGGCTGGTAATCACTTCTATGGCATCCCGCAGCTCGCTTTCGTCAATATCGAGCTTTCGCTGCAGCTTGCTGTAGTGCTTTTTGGTAAACTCATCGAAGTGGTCACGGATGATCTGTATAGCCAGGTCAAGGTCTTCGCGCTCCTCAAAGTCCAGGTAATCCTCCTCGTCATCCGTTTCTGCTTTGGTCTCGAGCTGTATCAGCAGGCACTCCTGCAGGCTGCGGGCACCGATGCCGGCCGGCTCAAACCGCTGTATCATTTTGAGTAGCTCCAGGACTTCCTCCTCCGAAGCAAAGATGTTTTGAGCAAACATCAGGTCATCAATGATGGAAGAGGGGTCACGCCGCAGGTACCCGTCATCATCTATGCTGCCGATGATTTGTATGGCGATTTGCTCCTTGCGCTCATCCTGCAATTCCTGCAGCCCCAGCTGTTGCTCAAGGTGCTCGTGAAAAGAGTTTTCCACCGCAATCGGCACCGCTTTGTCTTCTTCGTCTGCGCTATAGTTGTTGGCTCTGAGTTTGTAGGAAGAGGGGTCATCCTCAATGTAGTCATTGAGGTAGTCGTCGAGTTCGTACTGTTCATCTGTCGCGGCTTTGTCCTCTTCTGCAGCTCCGACTTCTGCCAGTTCGTCCCGTTCTTCACCTTCTGCCAGGGCCGGGTTGGCCTCCAGCTCCTCCTGTATGCGCTGCTCGAGCGTCGCTGTAGGGATTTGTAGCAGCTTCATGAGTTGAATCTGCTGTGGCGACAACTTCTGCAGCATCTTCTGGCTTAAGCTCTGCTTCAGCATCCGCGTAAGATTTTAATGGGTAATGAAAGTACTATTTATCGATTTTTTCTATCTTTTGCAAGTCCTGCAACCTGCCTGAGGGGTAGAAAGCGTAAATGCAAGAACGGAAAATATATTTGTTTGTTCCAATGTGACGACAAAAAATGTGCCAAAAAAAATTAGATGAAAAATTCCCAAGATCGCCTCGCTGCGCTCCGCGAGCAAATGAAGAAAAAACAGATTGATGCTTTCATTGTGCCGAGCTATGACCCGCACCAAAGCGAGTACGTAGCAGACCACTGGCAGGCGCGCCGTTGGCTCACGGGGTTTGACGGATCTGCCGGAGTGGCAGTGGTTACGCAGCAGGAAGCTCATTTGTGGACGGACTCCCGCTATTTCATTCAGGCGGAAGAGCAGTTGAAGGGCAGCGGCTTTGAGCTGATGCGCCTGAAAGTGCCGCACACCCCGGAGTATGTAGGCTGGCTGAAAACAAATTTGCCGGAAGGCGCAACGGTAGGTATAGACGGGCAGCTATACGCGGTGGGGCAGGTGCGCCGGCTGAAAAAACAGCTTGCGCAAAAAGGGCTGTCAGTCAGGTACGATGAGGATTTGGTCGGTGAAGTCTGGAGCAGCCGTCCGCCGCTGCCTGCAGATTCGGTTTTCGAGTTGGCAATGGAATACGCCGGGCAGTCGCGCCGCGATAAAATGACAGCAGTGCGCGCCGAAATGGACAGCCGCTTCCTGCTGGTCACCGCGCTGGACGAAATTGCCTGGCTGCTGAACATCCGTGGTAAAGATGTGCCTTGCAACCCGGTAGCAATCAGCTATCTGCTGCTGGGTATGGAGGAAGCCGTGTGGTTCATTGACCCG
>CAJXXJ010000046.1 GCA_913062745.1 uncultured Phaeodactylibacter sp. | reverse complement strand
TTGGGACCAACCATGACTTCGTGCCTGCCCGACATGCTAAGGCAGGCGGGTCGGCATATACTCGTGCGTCGGGTTTGCGCATTACGCCCAAACCTCTCCGTTCCGAGTATATCAGCACTTCATTACATTCCTTAAGCCAAGGCTGATGTTTGGAAGTGAGTTATTTACCTTCTCTTACGTCCTTGCGGAGAATGTAACCCTGTCTATCGCCGATCTCCAGGTCCAATAGTATCCAGTCTTCCGTCTTTTCGATCACACTGAACTCCATTTTTCCTGGTACCTCCTGTACCACTAAAGAGGTTTCATCAGGTTCCTTGTAGACCAATTTTCGTTCCTTCCGTTTACCTTTAATCACCACTTTCTCCCGTAACAGTACTTCTTTGTCGCCCGGCGTGAATTCGCGGGCTTCAATGGGTGTGTTGATATTTTCAAAATAGGCCAGCATGTTTGTTCCGGCTTTTGCTCTCACAAGTGCCTGATCGTACAGCTCTTCATCTTTGTCTAATTGATGAGCAGTCTGATAAAGTTCTAGTGCCTTTGAATAATTCGCTGAGGCTTCGTAAACTGTTCCCAGGTTGTAGGCGACTTTAGGGTTGTAGTTGTCTTCTTCATAGATGGCGTAGTAAAGCTGGAAAGCTGGTTCCAGATTGTTCAGCTTCAACTGTTCGGTAGCTTCTCTAGCGCGTTCTTTATAGTCCTTGATTCTCACTCTTTCAAGCGTGAACTTACGAGTGTAGTATACGGGAGCTAGGTAATTTGCGAGTCCGTAAGCAATACTTTGATACGCTTCCTGGGCCAGTTCCTGTGGTGATTTCACATCATTCACAGAGGGGTAGCCGGAAGCGGATCTGGCAGAGGCTTCTTTTTCGGATGTGCTGTTGCTCGAACCGATAAATTCTCCTGTAGAGACATCGACAATACTCATTCTGGCCTCGGCGATGAGTTTCCGATTGCGGAAATATGTACGGCTGGTTCTGCCTTTTTTATCTGTGTAGGAACTCACATCAGTATCATCTTTCCAACTGTAGGAGCAATTACCTATGATTACAGCGTCTACACCCAAGATTTTTCCTATTTCTGTAGCTTCGTTTTCATCAATTTCATCGCCAAGTTGAGGGCGCTTTTGTAGCATGGCAGTGATGTTGCTTCTGTCCATAACCTCAAACACCTTTGTTGTACCGCCGGTAAAATGTACCTTGCTGGGGACCATGCCTCGTTTTTCGTCAACAAGAATCTTGGTGAGATAGTCGGCAACCTTTGCTCCATCGCCTAGCCCTTCTTCGTTATTGTTAGCGCTTTTAAAGTCCAAAACGGCTATTTTTTTAATATGGGGGTATTGCTTTTGAGGCGGATGCAGGAGACAAGCTGAAAACTTTGGTGAAAAGTCCATGCCCAAAACTTGAGCAAAATTAAAGTGGGGCGTTGAAATAGCAAATATTCCAACAGCTAGTAGCAGGTTGAGTTTTTTTGTTAGCAAATCCATAGTTCAACAGGTTTTGTAAGTGTGTTTGACAATCAATTTTCAGGCTTTTATGCGTGGGGAGTCAGCACAGCGATATTCAGTTTTGATTGCTTTATCTGCAGTCCCGATGAAGGCTGTTTGTCTAGTTCCAGCTCTTTCTTTTATTCCAGCATTACTTTTTTAACGATAACTCCCTGGTCAGTATGTACCTTGACGACGGTCAGCCCACGATAACTGCTGTACACCTGAGCCTCATTTGGACCCATGCTGATAGTGGCATCGAGGTGTCGGCCACTGAGGTCGAAAAGGGCGATGAATTCGATGGAAGCCTTTGGCGAACGGAGGATGAATGAGCCGGCAGCAGGATTAGGAGCAATGAATATATCAGTTGTACTTAACGTGGGAAGGTCTGTGCTTCCCACCACAATGCTTGTTTCTGCACCAAGTGTATAGTAGCCGTCCTGAATTTCCTCATTTGTAAGATCGAATTGAACTTGGCTGCCTTGGACTGTGGCATCAGTGGAAAGTATGCTGAAATTGTACGGAGCCTGAGTAGCGCTATACAGTAGTGAATATTGCCCGTCATCTGATGGGGCTCCTTCCAATTCGCCGAGAGTATAATCAAAGATGAGTCCGGCATCCACATTTCCGGTTTTTTCTAAAGCCCATACGCGGCTAAACCGCTCTCCAACTCCTGCTGGCAAATCATTGGTTACTACCCTATTGGTATCATTCAACTCCAATTGCCCTATGAAGAGAAACTCTCCATCATTTAATGCCTCATTTGATGCACTGATTATCAGCTCTGAAGACTCGCTACTGTACACCGTATCTTGGTTCTTTGCCCCAATCCCTGTGACCATAAAGTCGTAGTGGCCTTTGTCATCCGTATCATAATGGTAGAAATCACCTTCCGGTACTATTGGCAAGTCATATTTCGAACTCAGATAGTTTTCTACCACTATCCGGTGAGCATCGCCGAGTTTGACTCCCCCGTATGCGATGACTTCTATGATTTCTCCTGTTCTAACGTGATTTTCGTTTGCTCTTTGACCAATGTAAGCACTTCTCGTTTGGGATATGTAGTTGACGGGACAACATTGGCCACCTTGACCTGCTGAGCTTTGAAGGCCATTTACATAAAGATTCAAGTCTCTTTCATCGACGCCAAACACTCCGGTCGTGATTAGATATGGAGTAGAACTCCAATCAAGATGATGATCCAATGTATAGAAACCTTGCCCTAGTCCAGAACAACACTGATGCATCATACGAGTTGAAGCTAAGAAAAAGGAGTTCCTTCCTGAACTAGGATTTATTGAGATGTCAAGAGTAACTCCATCGAAGCCAACAGCATCATTTGATGCTACCACGAAAGCCGTTAAACTGGTAAAATCCAGAGAGTCCGAAGGATCGGTAGCTAACCCCTTTGTTCCATCAAGGTAAATTCCAGGAAACCCATTGAGGGTATCTTGGTCATGTAAGCGATATGTCGGCGTTCCGCTACCAACTCGTCTAAAAGTCAGTTGGTTGATGCTCTGATCCTGCCAGCAATAGGTAGCGTCTCCATCACCCACTGAGGGCGTTGAGCAAAAAGCCGCGTCAGAAAAAATCTCATCCGTTGACTTCAACCAAATCGAGAGATGCTCTTCCGGTATTTGGCCAATGACACTATTGTATACAACTCCGAGAAAAAGTAAAATGAGGCTTAGTGTTCGCATATCATTATTCTATTAGATTAAAAAAAGCATCAAGGGGATTAAATAATAATCCTCCAAGCAAGCGGACGGCATTATCTGCCATATAAAGTTGGGTCATATTCACCGCTAAGAAAAATTAAATTCGAAGCCTGTTTCGATATTTTATGCCCCGTTTTTCCTACCTTAGTATTTGTTAAGTTGCTCATAATCAACCAAAAACGACTTCAGTCTAAATCGACAAAAAAGTGGTTAAAAGTACTCTGGTCGAACTGCTAAAAACTTTTTCTAAAGAGGACTGGAAACGGTTTGAGCTTTTTTTGAAATCACCGTATTTCAACCGCAGCCAGTTGGTCCTTCGGCTGTTTCATTTCCTTTCCCGTTTTCAACCCACACTGCAGAGCCCGCGGCTCAGCAAGGAACGGGCATTCAGGGCAGTGTATGGCAAATCAGCGCCATTTCGGGAAAGCAAGATGGCTGACCTGATGCACAGCCTGAAAAATCTGGCAGAACAATTTTTAGCACACCGGGAGTTGGACACGCAGCCCGGGCAACTGGAAAGTCAGCTCGCTTTGTCGCTCGCCCGGCGCAATGCAGCTTATCCCGTGTTTGAAAAAGCCGCACATGAAGCAGTAGAAGCAGTAGAAAAATGGCCCGAAGGCCTCAACAAGCACTGGATATTGCTGTGGCTTCATCACCTCATGTACCATCATCTGGACCGGCCGGCGGCACATGACGCACCACCACAGGATCTGCACCGCGCTATGGAGGAGCTCGACCAGCTTTACCTGTACGGCAAGTTTCGCTACAGCACGGAACTGCTCTCCCGCCGCCGCTATTTGGAAGAAGAGGCAAACATCTTCTTGCTGAGCCAATGCCTGAAGGCCATAACGAATGGATCAGGCCTCCACTACCTTACAGCCTTGCACTACTGGCTGGTACGCTTGCACTCGGATGAAAGCAGCGATGAAGCTTACCGGCACGCGAAGCAGTTGCTGCAGCGCTACGTTAAGCAAATCGGGCCCGTGGAGAGAATGTCCGCATATCTCATCCTTTTAAATTACACCATTCACCGCTCCAACGCAGGGCAGGAAAGCTGGGCCAGGGAAATGCTGGAATGGCACAAACTAGGGCTTGAGGAAGGTTTTCTGCTTCACAAAGGACGAATGCTGGCGAGCACTTTTAAGAATATTGCGATTAATGCAGCAGCTTTAAAGGAATTCGCCTTTGCCTCTATGTTTATTGCTGAATACCAGACCCGCCTGAAGCCCGAAGAGCGGGATGAAGCCGTGATTATGAGCAGGGCCTACTTGTTCTTCCACCAGTGCCGTTTCGCTGACGCTAACGACATTCTTCAGGGTACACCGCATTACTCTATAGCCTTTAAAATACGCAGTTATGCCCTTCGGGTCAGATGCCTGTATCATTTTTGTACAGAAGACGATAGTTATGCCGGCCCGTTGCTCAGCCTCTGCAACCGGTTTACCTATTATTTGAAAAATGATAAGCACTGGGCGGCCCGCAAGAAGAAGGGATACCTACACTTCATTGTTGTACTGAAAGCAATGGTAAAGTACCGGACCAACCAAAACAGGACCCCAGAACAGCGCTGTAAGATCAAGGCAATGCCGGAGCAGTATGAAGTCCTGTACTTTAAGCCCTGGCTACAGGAAAAGATCGCCGAATTACCGTAAATCTCCTCCCGCAGCCAGGTTTGGGCAGCCTACCGGTCAACGATATCCTCGGTGACTACATTCCGCTTAGGCGTGGGCGGATCCTCCGGGTCGAAATTGGGGTCGCAGGAAAAGAGGAACAAAAGCAGGCACAGCAGCCCCATCCGGGAGAAGAGGTGCATCTTCCCGGCCAAATCTCGGTGTTGCATGATTGACAGTTTTGAAGATTATAAAATCTCCCTCCCGGCTACCGGGAGGGCCAAAACCGCATGGCCATAGCGGAGCGAAGCAAGCCGTCGGCAAGGCATAAGCGCCCTGCTGCAGATGCTTCTCCCTATGAGTTGAGCCGAACTGCAAAAGGTCAAGAGATTTGGAGTATTTTTTTATTTTAGTGGAAATACCAGGCCGGCGAAGCACTTGCTGCCGGAAAAGGGGCTGAAGACAGCAACGCCCGTGCCTGGATGTACCGATAAACTAAAAGCACCTATAACCTATGGGCCTGTTTGACTGGCTTTTTTCTAAACGGGAAGCCACTCCATACAGCGACGAAGAGATACGCAACACTTATGCTTCCGGCGATCCCGGAGAAGTACGCCGTATGGAAAATGAGCTCTACAGCCGGGCTTTTGCCCACTTACCTCACAGCAAAAACGCGCTGAGGCAGCTCCCCGGTGCCGACGAGCGGCGACAAGCCTACACGGATGCCTTCCTGGATTTTTCGCAGCAGATGAAAACCGGGCGATTTAGGGGGGATTCCTCTGTGCGGACCTTTTTTACTGGTATTTTCAAAAATAAAATGCAGGATATCCGGAAGCATAAGCATACGAAGGCTTACAAAGCTAACCGACCCGGCGCCGTAGAGCTGGAACATCGATTGCAGAAGCTTTCGCCAAAATCGAGAGATACACTGGAGCAGCTATTGACAAGGGAAAAAGTTGAGCAGACGAAGGCAGTGCTTAAAACGCTATTCGCCGGCAAAACTTCCTGCTACGAGCTGCTGCTCTTAGATGACAGCGATACGGAGCGGGAAGAAATTGCGAGCTTCCTGGGGCTGACGCCCGGTAGCGTTAAGACCAAAATTTCAGATTGCCGAAAGCAACTTGTAGCTGCTTTTGAAAAAAATAACCTTCTCTGATAATTTTGGCGGCCAATGCTTTCGCAGAAATTGTCAAAAAACCAAAAATCAACAGCCTATGCCCGGTAAGGATAACGATAAAGACCATCAACTTATTCACCGTTTTTTGGAAGGAGAACTTTCTGAGGAGGAACAGCATACCGTTGACCAACGCGTACAGACAGACTCGTCCTTTGCAGAAAAAGTAGCCCGATTGGCCTCCTCTCATCAAGCTGCCCGCGAACTGCGCCGGGAAGAGCTGTACCGCCTATATCCGCAGCGGGCGCCCCGGCGCAGCACACTACCCTGGTGGGTATGGGTATTAATCGCGGCCGGCCTTGCAGCGGCCCTTTATTTGGGGTTTGGCCCGGCTGGGGCTTCCGCCTCTGATGCCCCCGTTGCATTATCTACCGGCCTGTCTGCGCATCAGCAGGCCTTTATTCAATCCCCGGGCTACTTTGACGAAATGGGCGGCAGTTGGAAAGCAGATTACCGGGAAGGCCGCTATGCGGAGGCCCGCCGAAAACTGAATGCGCTGCTCGATGACGCTGACGACCTGCGCAACCTCAGCCGGTTTTGCTACTACGCAGGCTTGCTCAACCTGTATCCGGAAACGGGGCTGCCCGACCTTAGCCGGGCTATTATTTATTTTGAAACCGCCAGGTCCGAGTTTCAAAATGCCACGCTGTATTTGATCATCGCTTACGCGAAAGCAGGCCAGCTGCAAAACGCCCGCGCTCTGGCTGACGAACTTGCAGAGGAGCAGTTGCAGCGCCTGCCAACAGATGTCAGAAATCTTTTGTAAATCAGTACATGGGGTGATAATCGCCCATGAGAATCAACGGAGCCCATTCTGCAGGCTCCGCTGACGGATGTTGCTTCAGGTAACGGCGCTTGGCCGCTCCGAGGGCAACGTCTTTCGGCTTCCCGGCCAGGAGCTGTTCGTAAAATTCCGAGATAATCAGGGCTGTGGGCAACTGTCTCGACCGGACCGTTGAAGCTACTAAGCTTGAACATCCAGCGATTGAAAAGGCCCGGGCAATGCTCAGCAGGCCTTCACCCGACCGGTGTGCACCAGCTTGTGTGTTGCACATACTCAGCACCACCAAGTCCGTGCCGTAAAGCCGGAGGCTTAAGATTTCTTCCGCTCTCAAACTCCCGTCTTCCGTGTCGTCCCCGTCGAGTGTAAAGAGAATCGAATAGTCACCAGGCAGGCTTGTGTTGATACAGCCATGTGCGGTCAGGTGCAAAATCCGAAATTGTGATGCCTTTTTCTTAAATGCGGCTTCTCCCGCAGCAGCTTCGCGGTAGCTCTTGTGCCCTTCACGCCTGAACCGGCGGTGTACATCATCAGAGTACCGGGCCATAGTCTCCAGCGGATAATCATCGCACCGCAAGGGGTTTTCCTCCGCTTCCCCATCTTTGTAGTCTGACAGAAACAGGCCGATTTCAAAAGGCTGCTGAATGGGGTTTTGTGATCTCTGTAAGGATTGGTAAATAGTAGCTGAGGGCGTATAGGAAATCCAGTATTTATCCAGCAAATAAGACTGTTTTGCCGCCCCTGAACGGTCGGGCTTCTCTGTCAATAGGCACTCTGCAGGCAGTCCGTGCAAAGCTCCGTCCGGAGCTATTACCAGCCGCCGGATGGCTGGCGGCAAACGGCGGATGGCATCAGAAAACACCCATTCATATATACGGTGAGCATTCTGCGGAAACACAGTCACAGAACCGCTTCGCAGATTGTCTCTCAAAGCAGCGGCTGTAGCGGCAATACGGCCATCCTCCATCGGCAATTCTATCACTTCCGCGCCTCGCGCTGTGAGAATGAAGCATAAGCCAATGCCCGGGGCGTGTACGAAGGATAAAATCGCAGTGGTATCATCCAGGGAACGACAGGCCTTTAGCAGGCTGATACGATCTCTGGAGAAGCGCTCCTGGTAGTAAGAACGCTGCACCGGGTCTTTACTGCTGCGAAGGTTCCCGATAAAATCTTTGTATTGTTCAGTGGTGAGGAGCACAGAGTCCGGCATGCCCTGTTGATTATAATACTGAAGATTATTCCTCAGCTTCTGCTCCTGCTGCAGCAAGGCCTGCATCTCTGATTCAAACTCTATGAAACCAAGACGGCGGAAGACCGATTGACGGATAGAATAACTTTTGGCTTCTTCCGTCAATTCGAACAACTGATTGAGCCGCTCATCCGAGGGGTTCAGCTGATAAAGGGTATACGCGGTACGAACAGCATCCGCCAAAAATTCGGTAGCGATATTGCGCACCCCCTCCGCAGCTGCATCATCCACTTGCAGGATACGCACGGAATCGAGGTAAACGATACCCTCCCGGTAGTTGTCCAGGGCAGCATCCAGGAAATACGGTTGATTGGAAAGTGAATAATGTAGCTTGAGCAGCTCCCCTTTCACCTGAATGGCACTCAGCAGGAAATCCTGCCGGGTAGGAAGGTTCATTTTCAAAGGCGGGCTTTCCAGCAAATTGTCGTTGGGGTAGCCCAACCGTTGCAGGGAGAGCTTCAGATACCGGTCAGCCTCTTTCAACTCCCCATCAAGCGCTAAGGCTTTGGCCATCATCAACAAGATATAGCCGGTGTATGGGTTGATACTGGCTGTCTCCCAATCGGGTTCGCCGGTAAGTTTCAGCAATTTCTCAGCCTGTTGCCGAAAGGGTAGAGTGCCAAGGCTGTCTACCATTTTGCTGAGTAATGCACAGCGTGAAAATTGGATATTGACCACATAGGGCATCCACGGCCCGGGCGCTTCCGCTGCCAGGCCGCTCAGTTTAGCTAACAGGCTATCAGCAATGCCCAGGGCTTCACCATAGTGTGGAAGGGCTTTCTCCTGCCAGTGCATTACAACGTATGCATCCCCGGCGCGCATGGAGAGCAGCATCTTATTGTTCTCCAGATTGAGGCGGGTAAGCGTACCGAAGGAGGTATCGGAATAGTTGGCAATGATGGATTCCGCCTGTTTAATCTTGTCGGCAGCAGCTCGAAAATCTCCAACTTGCAAAAAGCAAACGGCTTGGTTGTTGAGCTCGTCTGCCAGGCTTTCCCATATTTCCAGACGGCGGTACAAGCTTTCTGCTTTTTCAGAAAAAGTGAGTGTACTCGTGTATTCGGATTGTAACTGATAATTGATGGATATAAGGTTGTAAATATCAGCCAGCAGTGAGTCCCGAACGCGGTTGCTGCGATTTCTTATCAAGGCTTCGGCTTTCAACAGCAGGCTATTGGACCGCTTGTAATCCTCCTTAGTAGATTCCTGTAGCCCTACGGCAAAGAGGCAGCGGGCTCTCGTCTCCGGATAATCAGCGGGCAAGTCCTCTACTGCATGGACAGCACAACGGATCAGACTGTCCGGCTGAGGGTTGATTTGGTCCTCCTCAAATCGTTCCAGTACTTCCCGGCAGCAACTTTCTTCCGGGGCTGATAATTGAAGCGTTTCTTTGTGGTCAGGGTTTTCACTGCAGGATAAGCATCCAAAGAAGAACAGGGGTAATAATACATACAATCGGTGCATGAGTGGGAGGTTTTAGGTGTGCGCGTTTGACCAGCTCATGTCAGACATGGGAGCTTGGCCAAACAAATGAAGGTTTTCAATACTAATTTAGCCATAGCGCCAATCAACTGCAAGGCATTGCAATACAAAACTTATTGGTCACCCCTCACCGGGGAAAGCGGCCTTCCAACCTTCAATTTATCGGGTAAAATATGGGGACAAATCAGGTATACCTCTTTTCCCGCATTGCTAAAAATCCTATTTTCGGATAAAATACGGGTACAATATGGATAAAAAGCTCCGATTCGACTTCGCCACTACCCAAAAGGTTATCAACAAAATTGGCTGCCTGGCACTCAAGCTAGACTTTGTGAATTAACCACACTTAGCTCCTGTATCTTTTCAAAATCGGAAATATTTCTGGTGACAAGGGTAAGGCGGTGGACAAGCGCAGTAGTGGCAATGGCGGCTTTATTTCGTAGACTTTACATATTCAAGCAGCTCAGAGGCCGTCTCTTTGGATATACTACCCGCCCATTGCCGCTTGGGTGCTTCAGCCGAGTCATCTGCCTTAACTAAACGCAGGATATTTAGCTGCTCTAGCTGCTTCAATAGCGCCAGGGCTTGATCATTTAGCAGCTCAACCTTTATGGTATTATTGGCCATGTGGTGGAATTTTTGTGTGTCATCAAGGTACGTAAAATCAATAACAAAATCAGGCTGCGTCAAAGTTCCGACCTTGTTTTATGTGGAGCCGTGTTATGGAAAAAACATAGCGAGCGTGTCGTGTGCAGCACTGTGCTCCATGCCGGAGACGGAGTTCCCAAGCCACCACCTTTTCAAGTGCAAAACGAAGACTAGCTGAGTGAAATAGGAATAGACATCGTTTTCGAATACTTCACACCTGCACATACAAATCCCCCACCCGAAACCGCACCTCCCCCATCTCCAGCAACTGCTCCTTGTCATCGTAGTCCGTGCTCTTCCAGCGGTGGGTGCCAGAGATGCGCTCAAACAGGGTGACAAAAGGCTGTGCCTGCTCAATGTACAGGATATGGTCCAAGCCGGGTATGGACTTATAGCCTTGTAGCTTTTCGCCGAAGTCGCGGTTGCGGCTGGAAGGCGATATGACTTCTGCTACCAGCCAGGGGTTGGTGTAAGCATTTTTTCCTTTGGCGTACTCATAAGATGAGGGTTGTCCTCGCACCACGGAGGCATCGGGGGCATAGGCTTTCTGCAATTCCGGGATATAGATGTGACGGTTGCTGCCATATCGCCCGTAGCCTGGCTTGTCTCTAAGCTCTACGTACAGGGCACCCAGCAGATTGGCGACAATGCGCTCGTGTTCATCCGTTGCGATACTCATGATAATAATTTCTCCACGCTCGTACTCTACCGGGTACTCTGCCTTTTCCAACAGCCCCACAAACTCCTCAAAGGTAGCCGGAAACCGTAGTGCTTCCGGCCCTAGCTCTAAGCGCTCGGTATGCGAGGTTGGTATGCTGACTTCTGTGCTCATAATTATAAAAATACTAAACTAGACGAGATGTTGCAAGTGGCAGGCTGGAACTTCGTAGCAATCACCCCACCTTCCGATAATTCAACACCGCCAACCCATTCACCGCCAGCGCGTAGCCGCCCATCACCGCAATGTGCTGACGGATGTCCCAGACATCACTGCCCTTCAGCAGCACCAGCCGCATCACATCCACGAAGTAGGCTACGGGGTTAAAGCGGGTAATGTCCTGCGCCCAGGGCGGCATGCTCTCGATGGGCGTAAACAGGCCGCTCATCAGGATGAAGATGATAAGGAAAAACCAAGCAATGAACATGGCTTGCTGCTGCGTATCGGTCACCGTACTGATGAGCAGCCCGAAGCCGAGCACGACGAGCAGGTACAAGCCGGCAAAGCCAAAGATCAGCCACAGGCTGCCCACGAAGGGGATGTGGAAGACCAACTTGCCCACCACCAGCCCAATCGCCAGCTCCACCAGCGCAATGATCCAAAACGGCAGCAGCTTGCCAATGATGAACTCGTGCTTTCGGATAGGGCTCACATTGATCTGCTCAATAGTACCGATCTCCTTTTCCTTCACGATGTTCATACCCGCCAGGAACATGCCCACAAGTGTTACGAGGATCACCAAAATACCGGGCACCATGAAGGTCTGGTAATTCTGCTCCGGATTGAACCAGTTGGCGGTTTCAATTTGCAAGGCAGCGGGCTGTGCGATGCCGCCCCCATAATTTTGCCGAAAGGCCGCATTGAAATCCCGGATAATGGCATTGGCGTAAGCCGAAGACAGCCCGGCTTTCACCCCATTGATGGCATCTACCGCCACCTGCAGCTGACTCCTGCCATCGCGCAGCAGCTGCCGCTGAAAGTCAGGGGGGATTTCCAGGTAAAGATCGGCATCACCCTGCTGTATCTCATTCGAAGCGACCTTGCCTGAAGCGGAGGCGCCAGTCAGGATAAAGTGTTCGGAAGCCTCAAACTGCCCTACGAGCTGCCGGGCCGCCTGCGAGTGGTCCAGGTCCACGATGTGCAGCTTGACGCTATCCCCCTCGCAGTCGGCAGCGAAAGC
>CAJXXJ010000045.1 GCA_913062745.1 uncultured Phaeodactylibacter sp. | reverse complement strand
CCTCCTCAAGCCACTTGATTACTACCAGAAGAAGTACGGCACGGCTTTCTATGGCCTCAACCAACTGCAGTTGCTGCTGCAAAAACAGCGCAACCGCGGGCAGGATGGCGCCGGGATGGCCACCATCAAGCTGGATGTGCAGCCGGGCAGGAAGTACATCAGCCGTAAACGGAGTGTGGCGACCAACTACCTGGATGACCTCTTCCAGCAAATCCACCGCCATTTTGACGGGCTGAGCCAGGAACAGCTGAACGATTCAGAATGGCTGAAAGACAATAAGCCCTACATGGGCGAATTGCTGCTGGGCCACCTGCGCTATGGCACACATGGCGACAACAGCATCGAGACCTGCCACCCTTTCCTGCGGCAAAATAACTGGATCACCCGTAATCTGCTGCTGGCCGGCAACTTCAACCTGACCAACGTCGATGAGCTGTTCGAAGAGCTCGTGGAGCTCGGGCAGTACCCGAAGGAAAAGTCCGATACCGTAACCGTACTCGAAAAGATCGGCCACTTCCTGGATGATGAGGTGCAGCGACTGCACACCTGGTATAAGCCGGATGGCTACAGCAACCGGGAAGTGAATGAGCTGATTTACAAAAACCTCGACATTCAGCGGCTGCTGCGCCGGGCCAGCAAAAAATTTGACGGCGGCTTCGTCATGGCAGGCCTTATCGGCCACGGAGATGCTTTCGTGATGCGCGACCCGGCAGGCATCCGCCCCGCTTTTTACTACCAGGATGACGAAATTGTCGTGGCCGCCTCTGAGCGCCCGGCTATTCAAACCGTATTTGATAAGCACATCAGCGAAGTAAGGGAGCTCAAACGCGGGCATGCTCTGATTGTCAAGAAAGATGGCCGTATCGCTGAGGAGCCGTACATCGATCCGCTCGACCGCCGCGCCTGCTCTTTTGAGCGCATCTACTTCTCGCGCGGTACCGACCGTGACATCTACCTGGAGCGCAAGCGGCTGGGGCATCAGCTGACGGACCGGGTGTTGGAAGCAGTAGGGCATGATTTCAAACATACCGTATTCTCCTTCGTGCCCAACACAGCAGAGACCGCATTCTACGGCCTGATGGAAGGCCTGGAGGAGCGCCTGAACGAAATCAAACGCGATAAAATCCTGAAAAAAGGCAAAGACCTCAAGCCGGCCAAACTGGAGAAAATCCTGGCACTGAAGCCCCGCTCTGAAAAAGTTATCGTCAAGGACGCCAAACAGCGCACCTTCATTGCAGATACGACCTCGCGGGAGGCGATGGTGGCGCACGTATACGATGTCACCTACGGTATCGTGGAAAACGGTAAGGACACCCTGGTACTGCTTGATGACTCCATCGTGCGGGGCACCACGCTTAAGGACAGCATCATACAGATTGCATCGCGGCTGAAGCCGAAAAAAATAGTCATCGTCTCTTCGGCGCCACAGATCCGCTTCCCCGACTGCTACGGCATCGACATGAGCCGGATGAAAGAGTTCGTCGCCTTCCGGGCATTGGTGGCACTGCTGCAGGAGAACGATAAAGAGCACCTGCTGCAGGAAGCCTATGAGCGCTGCAAGGCACAGGAGCACCGCCGCAAAGAAGAGATGACCAACGAAGTGGCTGCGCTGTACGACGCTTTCTCCTACGACGAGGTATCGAAAAAAATTGCCGAAATCGTTACGCCTAAAGGCATCGAGCCGGAGATAGAAGTCATCTACCAGACGGTGGAAGGGCTGAGAGCAGCCTGTCCGAACAACAACGGCGACTGGTACTTCTCCGGCGAATACCCTACTCCCGGCGGCAACCGCGTAGTCAACCGGGCATATATCAACTTTATGGAAGGAAGAGACGAAAGAGGATATGACTGATCGCAGGGTCAGCAAACGATTAAAGAAACTGGAGCGGTACGGGCTTTTTCTCTTGCTGCTCCTGCTTATCTGTAGCTTCATCGCAGACCGCAACCGGGCAGACGAAACTGCGCGGCCGTGGTACGTCAAAGCTTACGTGCAAAAATACCGCTATCTGGCTACTGAGCTCAACCAGGAGACGGGTATCCCGTTGCCCATCATTTATGCAGTAGCCGGGCTGGAAAGCAACTGGGGCCGCAGCGAGCTGGCCCGGCAGGCTAACAACCACTTCGGCCTTAAGGTAAAAGAAGGCTGGCGGGGGCATCAGTACTGTAAGGATACGCAGGAGTTTAGCCAAAGCACCGGCTTTCGGGAAGAATGGGCCTGTTTTCGCAAGTATCCTCTTATCCGACGCTCCTATCTGGATTTTGGGGCCTTCCTGGCCGGGGACGACCGCTATGCCCATCTGTTTCTGCTGCCCGAGTCAGATGTGGTTGGCTGGGCCGAAGGCCTGCAGGCGGCCGGTTATGCTACGGACCCGGAATATGCCCGGAAACTACGGGGCATTATTTGGCGCTATCGGCTGGCCCGGCCGGAATAAATACGTCGGATGTTAGCGGCGGATAGCCAAAACCCTTATTTTTGGGCTTTACCCAAATCAAAAATCAACGATTAATGGACCTCAATGCTCCCGTTTCTTCTATCATGACCACCAACCCATACTCCGTTGGCCCGGACAGCCCGGCCACGGAGCTGGATGTGCTTTTCAAGGAGAACCGTATACACCATGTGCCCGTTATCGACGAAGACCGGCGGGTAGTGGGCATCGTCGGCAAATCCGACTTCCTTTATCTGCTCCGGGGCTATACGGCCCACGAAAGCGACCGTTTCCGCGAAGCTGCCAAGCTGCGGGCTTTTAAAGCAAAAGAGATTATGCAGGAGGAAGTAGAGACGATGAAAGAAAACGAAACCGTCCGCGAGGCTGTACGGCTGCTTGCCGAAAACCGCTATCAGGCACTGCCCGTGGTTGATGATGCCGGAGCGCTTACCGGGATACTGACGACCCACGATATTCTTGACCTGATCAATCAATAACCCTTTAACCTTTCCAAAAATCGACAAACGATGAACAAGTATTCCAGCAGTGCCGGGCTCTTCCTGCTGCTCGTAGGTGTACTCCTCACTTCCTGCGTCAGCAAGAAGGAATACCTGGCCTTACAACAAGAACTCATGGCCGCCAACCAGGACCTGGGAAAGTGCGGCGAAAGCCTCAACGACTATATGAACCGGCTCTCGGCCTGCGAATCTGAAAAGCAGCGCGTACGGGCCGACCTGCAAACGGCTCAGAGTAACCTCGCCATCCGGCAGGAGCAGTTGGACGACCTGAAAATGTTGATTGATGACCTGCGACAACAGCGCGATAAGCAGCTTACTCAGGTGGATGACCTCACCACTCTTTCTCAGTCCGCCAGCGAAAACATCCGCGAGACGCTGTCTCAGCTACAGACGAAAGACAAGTACATACAGATGCTGCAGGCCGCTAAAACCCGCGCCGACTCCATCAACCTGGCGTTGGCCGTCAACCTGAAAGGGGTACTGAGCGAGGGCATCGAAGACGATGATGTGGAAGTAAAGGTGGATAAGACCGTCGTATTTGTCAATCTGTCGGACAAAATGCTCTACCAAAGCGGCAGCTACCGCATCACCTCCCGCGCCAATGAGGTACTGGGCAAAATTGCCAAAATTGTAAAGTCCCGCCCCGAACTCGAAGTCATGGTGGAGGGCTACACCGATAATCAGCCCATCAATACCGCTTGCATCCGCGATAACTGGGACCTGAGCGTGCTGCGCTCCAGCTCCGTTGTGCGTGCCCTGCAGGATGAGCACGGCATCGACCCGAACCGCCTCATCGCTGCCGGCCGTGGCGAGTACAATGCACTGGCTACCAATGCAACTGCTGAGGGCCGGGCAATGAACCGCCGTACGCGCATTATTATCCTGCCTAAGCTGGATCAGTTCTACGATTTGCTGAACCCAGACACCGTGCCGGAGTAATTTTCACTCCGCCGCAAGCAATGAAAGAGGCTCCTGCAGTATAGCAGCAGCCTCTTTTTTTTTGAAAAAAAGAAAAAATCCAGCCCTCCGGCGAACAAACCAGATGTTTAACCATTTAATGTTTAAACATCAAAAATAACCAGTCATGACGTACAAGGAAAAAGCACAGGACATCTACAACATGCTCGGGCAGGGACAACTGCTGGACGCCTTCGAGAAGTACTACGCAGAAGGCGTAATCATGGAAGAGCCGACGGGCAAACGCGTTGGCAAGGCTGCCTGCCGCGAGTACGAGGAGCAGTTCCTCAACAACGTACAGGAGTTCCACGGCCTGGAAGTGAAGAGCCTGGCTTCTGACGAAGACAACGGCATCACTACGGTGGAAAATGCTATGGAAGTCACCTTCAAGGATGGCAACCGCGTGACGATGGAGCAGGTTGCTGTACAGAAGTGGGAAGGCGACCAAATCGTACACGAGCGCTTCTACTACAACGCACAGTAAGTATTGAATTGGAAATAAGGTTTTCCTGCGGAGAGTTGGCCGGTTTGGGCAGCTCTCCGCTTTGTTTGCTGCATCTTACCAAATTATCCTCTATATTGCTACCGCAAAAGCAAGAGGATGAGTACAACGAATGCCCGTAAGTTTGGTACCGCGCCAGTGTTTTTTACTGCTATTTCCACCATTTTAGGAGCTGTAATGTTCCTGCGCTTCGGTTTTGCGGTCGGCCAGGTGGGCTTCATGGGCACCCTGCTTATCATCCTCATCGGGCACGCCGTCACGATCCCCACAGCGATGGCGATCGCCGAGATTGCTACCAACCAGAAAGTGGAAGGCGGGGGAGAATACTACATTATTTCCCGTTCCTTTGGGCTCGTCATTGGTTCCTCTATTGGTATTGCCCTGTACTTTTCTCAGGCCATAAGCGTAGCGTTCTATGTCATTGCATTTGCGGAAGCGTTTACCGGCTTGTTTGAGTACCTGCAGCAGCAATACCACTTCCACCCGGCTATAGAGTGGCTGTTGCAAAAAAAGCAAACGGTCAGCTTGCCGGCTCTTCTCCTCCTCACCGGAATTGTATTATCAAAAGGAGCCGACCTCGGAGTAAAAACACTCTACGTGGTCGTGGCTACCCTTTTCCTTTCGCTGGTTGCCTTCTTCGTCGGGCAGACGGAGTACAGCCAAACGCACGGCCTGCGCCCCTTTGCGAGTGTACAAGAGGAGGTAGTGCCGCCCCGGCAGGAAGTACAGCCTGCTGTAGATTCGGCTACGCTGCCCTTCAACCTGGACACCGCTCAGCAGCCGGCCCCCAACCCAAACCTGCCGGTCATCACCCAGGCCCCGCCGGAGCCCGACGAGCCGGCATCTTCTCCGGTGGAGGCGCTCAGCTTTTTTGCGGTATTTGCGATCATTTTTCCGGCCTTCACAGGCATGACTGCCGGCGTGGGGCTTTCCGGCGACCTCAGGAACCCCAGCCGCTCCATTCCGCTGGGGACACTGGCGGGCACGCTCAGCGGCATGGTGGTTTACCTCTTTATTGCTTACAAGCTGGCTGTATCCGCAAGCCCGGAAGACCTGGCCGACACGACGCAGCTGGTCATGGCAGATATCGCCTGGCAGGGGTGGTGGCTTATTCCGGTAGGCCTGGCCGCGGCTACCATTTCTTCCGCTATCGGCTCCATACTCGTGGCCCCCCGCACGCTGCAGGCTATTGCCCGCGATCAACTGCTGCCCTCGCGGCAGCTCAACTACTGGCTGTCCCGGGGCAGGGGCAAAAACGATGAGCCCTACAATTCCACCGTGGTGACAGTAGGGGTGGCGCTCATTTTCATCCTGATGGGCGGGCTGGATGCTGTAGCCGAAATCATCTCCATGTTCTTCATGGTGACTTACGGATCACTATGCCTCATTTCCTTTTTGCAACACTTTGCCGCCGACCCTTCCTACCGGCCCACATTCCGCTCGCGCTGGTACATTTCCCTGTTCGGGGCAATAGCCTGCTTTGGGCTGATGTTTTTCATGAATGCAGCTTACGCCTTTCTGGCGTTACTGTTTATGGTGGGCATCTATGTCGTGGTTAGCCGCTTCAACCCGGAGAAAAAGAACCTGGCGGTAATTTTCCAGGGCGTGATTTTTCAGGTAAGCCGGCAGCTGCAGGTGTTTTTGCAAAAAACAGAAAAAGAGCAAACGGGCAGCTGGCGCCCTTCTGTGGTGTGCATTTCGGAACACTCTTTTGACCGCCTTGCCGCGTTCGACATGCTGCGCTGGCTGTCGCAACGCTATGGCTTTGGCACTTATATCCACAAGATCAACGGCTACCTCTCGCGCAGCACCTATCAGGAAGCGACGGCATCCAAAGAGCGCCTCATCAAGATGGCGGAAGCAAGCGACAGCAATATCTATATCGATACGCTCATCAGCCCTTCCTATACCTCTGCAGTGGCGCAGGTGATTCAGTTACCTGGTATTTCGGGTACCGACAATAACCTGCTGCTGGTGGAGTTCAGCAAGCTCAGCCCTCAGAACCTGGGAGATATTGTGGATAATTTCAAACTCATTAAGTCCGTAGATTTTGACCTGGTCATCCTGGGAAGCTCTGAGCGCGGCTACGGCCTGAAGCAAACGATAGACATCTGGATCACCTCCAATGACTACGAAAACGCCAATTTGATGATTCTCCTCGGTTTCATCATCCTCGGCCACCGGGAATGGAACCGCGGGCGCATCAAAATCTTTGCCATCTACCCCGAGGACACCTGCGACCTGGAGCGGGAACGGCTCTTCAGCCTGATTGAGGCGGGACAATTGCCCATTTCTCCCAACAATATCGAGGTCATCCCCCGCAAGCAGGATATCAGCCCGGTCACCATCATCAATGAAAAAAGCAAGGACGCTGACCTGACGATTATCGGATTCCGGGACGGCCCGGTAAAGCATCAGGGCGTGGAGCTCTTTGAGGGATATGAAAAGATCGGCAACACGCTCTTCGTAAATGCGGCCTCCCAAATTCGCATCAAATAGCGAAGTGGCCTCCCCGGCGAACCCCATCAGAGGCTGCACGTTGAAACGTAAACCAGCCCTCAAATGACCATCGCCATTGCCATTCTTGCCTATATCCTGCTGATATCCACCATCATGCCCTTAGTGCGGTCGGACTACTGGACCTTCCGGGCAATGGAATACCCCCGGCTGCAAAAATGGCTGATGACGGTAATTGTCCTTATCCTTTGGGGCAGCATGGGGCCGGCAGAGGGCATCCACTATTGGTTTTTGACCATCGCTCTTATTGCGGCAGTGCTTTATCAGTCTTACCAGATTTACCCCTACACGCCTTTGGCCAGCCGCGAAGTACTAACGGTAAAAGAAGAGCAGCGCGCGAGCACCAACAGTCAGCTCAGCCTGCTTATCTCCAACATCTACCAGTTCAATGAGCAGACGGCCAAACTCAAAGAATACATCAACCGCATGGAGCCTGATATTGTGCTGCTGCTGGAGACCAACAAATGGTGGCAGGAGCAAATGAGCGATATCAAAGAGGCTTACCCGCACCACATAGAAGTGCCGCTGGAGAATACCTACGGCATGCTGTTTTACAGCCGCCTGCCCATCGGCAAGCCGGAAGTACGGTATCTGATTAACGATGGTATACCGTCCATCCGCTGCTGGATTAACCTGCCGGACGGGCAGCGCATCCGCTTCTTTGGGCTGCACCCCAAGCCTCCTGCACCTTCAGAAAGCATCCGGACTACTGAAAAGGACAAGGAGCTGCTACTTGTGGCCGAGGAGTGCGCCAGCTTTTCCGGGCCAATCATCGTAGCCGGCGACCTCAATGACGTCGCCTGGAGCTATACTACCGATTTATTTCAAAAAATGAGCCGCCTGCTTGACCCCCGCCGGGGCCGTGGATTTTTCAATACATTCCCGGTCAAGTATGCTATCATGCGCTTTCCGCTTGACCATATTTTTTGCTCCGACCACTTTTGCCTGATCCGGATGCGGGTACTAAACAGCGTAGGCTCCGACCACTTCCCGGTCTTTGTGCAGTTTCATTGCGCCGAACGCCATACCGAAGACCAGGCTACTCCCGAACCGGATGATGGCGATAAGGAGCTGGCTGCGGATAAGATGAATGCGTGAAAGGTAAACAAAAACAGCTTTTTACCTTTGCGGAAAAAGAACGCATGAACCGGATAGTCTTACTGATTTGCTCACTGCTCTGCACGCTGGCCCTCACCGGGCAAAATGCCCGCGCGCTATACCCCGGGCTGCAGGGGGAAGCGCTGCTGCAAGCCATTCAGGCGGCTTACACTCCGCAGCGACTGCTCGGCTACGGAGAGGCACGCGACGTGATGTACGGAAAAATTGACAACTTGCGCGACAGCGTTACCGGCTTCTACACCGGGTACCGGCTCTACCTTCCACCCGGGGAAGACCCTTCACAGTCACTGTACCGGGATGGCAGCGCCGACGGCATCAACTGCGAGCATGTATGGCCGCGCAGCAAGGGCGCTAAGTCCGGCAATCCCAAATCGGATATGCACCACCTCTTCCCCACCCGGGTGGCGGTCAATGCAGCCCGCGGCAACAGCCCCTTTGCTGAAATCCCGGATGAGCAATCTGAATACTGGTATGCCGCTACCACTGAGCTGCGTAGCGTACCCGCCGAGGATATTGATGCGTTTAGCGAATCTACAGGAGAACTCTTTGAACCACGCGAGTCCGTAAAGGGGGACGTGGCCCGGGCTATGTTTTATTTTTATACCATTTACCGGCGGGAGGCACTGCAGGCGGACCCGCTCTTCTTCCAGCAGCAGCGTGCTACCCTGCTGCTTTGGAACCGCCTTGACCCGCCCAGCCCGCAGGAGCTGTCCCGCACGCAGGCTATAGCTCGCTATCAAGATGGCATACCCAATCCGTTTGTGCTCGACCCCACGCTGGCGGATCGTTTGTATGGATTTTAATGAGCGGGGGCGCTCGGGTGCAGATGCCGTAACCGTGAATAACCGTACCTGGAAAAAATCAGGCCTTTCCCGTTTACTTGAAATGGGAAAGGCCTGAACGGGAAGGCAAAATTTAGTCCTGCAGTTTAGAACAGGCTTTCAATCACATTTTCTTCGGTGATGCCCTCCGCTTCCGCTTTGTAGTTGCGCACGATACGGTGGCGCAGTACGTATTTGGCAATTGCCTGCACATCTTCAATATCTGGTGAGTATTTGCCGTGAATAGCGGCGTGGCATTTGGCGCCCAGTACCAGGTATTGGGACGCCCGCGGACCGGCACCCCAGGAGATGTAGTTGTTGACCTTATCGGTGGCCCGCTCCGTATTCGGGCGGGTTTTGGTGGCAAGAGCCACGGCATACTCCAGCACATTATCAGCGATCGGCACTTTGCGGATCAGCTGCTGATAGGACTGAATTTGCTCGCCGGTCAGTACGTGCTTAAGCTCGTAGTTTTGTACGGTAGTTGTGCCTTTCACCACATTGATTTCCTCCTCGTAGGAAGGGTAATCCAATGGGATATTGAACATGAAGCGGTCCAGCTGAGCTTCCGGCAGCGGGTAGGTACCCTCCTGCTCAATGGGGTTTTGAGTAGCTAGTACAAAGAACGGGTAGGGCAACTTGTGGCGCACCCCGCTCACGGTTACAGAGCGCTCCTGCATCGCCTCGAGCAGTGCGGCCTGCGTCTTAGGCGGCGTACGGTTGATCTCGTCAGCCAGCACGATATTGGAAAACAGCGGACCCGGGTTAAATTTGAAATGCCGGTCTTCGCCCAGAATCTCCGACCCCGTGATATCGGAAGGCATCAGGTCCGGCGTAAACTGAATACGCTTGAAGTCCAGGTCGAGCACCTCAGCGATCGTGCTCACCAGCAGCGTTTTCGCCAGCCCCGGCACCCCCACCAGCAGGCTGTGCCCGTTGCTAAACAGAGATATAATCACTGCTTTCACGACGTCCTCCTGACCAATAATCACTTTGCCTATTTCCTTACCCAACTCCTCATAGGATGCCGCGAGTTGGTCGATTGCTTTTACTTCGGATTGAAATTCTGTATTTGCCATCAGCGCTGTTTGTTGATCAATATCGGGTGGTGATGCCCGTTTACGGCCGGTAAAGTTAGTGAACACTTTGGTAACGGACGAAATATAAGCTTTCTTGCTGCCCCCGGGCAGCTTCCATTACTCAGTAACATTTCCATAACATGTCGGAAAGCGCATAGTTTTTTCGCGAAAAGGAAAAGTGCCACCATTCTGTGCGGATTGGGCGGAAGCCTTGCGCTGCCATAGTCTCCCGCAGCAGTATCCGGTTTTGCCGCACGGAGTCGGGCAGCTGCGCATAAGCGTAGTGGGCTTCGGGCCCGAAAAAGTCGAACGCTGTACCCATCGGGAGCTCCTGCCCCTGCGCATCCACGATAGTAAGGTCTACGGCGGAACCGCGGTTGTGCATCGAGCCTTTGCGCGGGTCGGCAACATAGCCGGGAATAGATACCGTATTCCACAATTCCCACTGCACCGGCAGCGGGCGGTAGCAGTCGTACAGCTTCAGCCCAAGCCCTTTCTGTTGCAAGGATCGGTGTGCCCGCACCACTGCCTGTGCAACTTCGGGCCGCAGGAAGCAGCGGGGGCAGTCGTACATTTTTTTCTTTACGAAGTTCTCCGCAGTCGCATACTTCATATCAATGATAATACTGCGGTCTAAACGGGTGAGTTCTGTCCACGCGCTACTGTCGTAGTCGATGGGTGGCGGGGGTGGCGGTTCAGGCTCAGGCGGCGGCGCGACGGTGGTATCGACAGTACCGGTGTCAGCAGGTGGCTGCTTCTGTTCCGCAGCGGGCTGACAGGCAGTGAGGAGTATGGATAGTAGTGCAAGGCAAATGAGTCGCAAGGTGGCGGTCTTTTTATTATTGACGCTTGAGCGGAGGTGTGGGTTCGGGAAATGGCTGAGTTATGCCCCGCCGTATCAAGCGTAATGAACCAGCATACCGGTTCTTTCAGGGGCCGGACTATTTCGACCTTACAATGAGAAATAAGTTGTGGGCAGGCAAAGCAGTACTAACGTTAAAATTCTGTAAATCATGCGGTTTGGGTATATCGGCAAGATACAAAAAGGGGCAGTTCATCGTCTGGCACGCCTTTTTCCCTTACTTTTGCCCCCAATTAGCAAATGCCTGCCTGCAAGCAGGGAAGATGAGCAATATGGCGATTAAATTATCCGTAGTGGTTACGGTATACAATGAAGCACCGAATGTCCGGCCGCTTGTGGAGCAAATCACGGCAGCTCTTGAGGGCATGCCCTATGAGATCATTTATGTAGACGACGGCTCTACCGATGATACGGTAAAGGAGCTGAGTAAGCTGCAGCAAGCCCGTCTTCGGGTGGTGGAGCTGCGCAAAAATTACGGGCAGAGCTCCGCGCTGATGGCCGGTATTGATGCAGCCTCCGGCGAGTTCATTGCCACAATGGATGGTGACTTGCAGAATGATCCGTCTGACATCCCGGCCATGCTGCGTATAGCCGAAGAGGAAGACCTCGATATGGTAGCCGGCGAACGGGCCAACCGTCAGGACGGCATGGTGCTGCGCAAAATCCCGAGTATGATCGCCAACTATATCATCCGCAATACCTCTGGCGTTCACCTGCGGGACTACGGCTGTGCGCTGCGGGTATTCCGGGCCGAGCTGGCCAAAGACCTGGGCATATACGGTGAGCTGCACCGCTTCATCCCCGTACTTGCACACCTGGAAGGCGCAAAAATCAAACAGGTGCCCGTCAAACATCACGCCCGGAAATTTGGGAAGTCCAAGTATGGGTTAAGCCGCACCTTTAAGGTGATCAGCGATCTGTTGCTGATGCTCTTTTTCAAGCAGTATATGCAGAAGCCGATGCACCTCTTCGGCAATACCGGCGTGCTGCTCTTCGGGCTGGGCGCTCTGATCAACCTCTATCTGGGGGTGCTTAAAATCCTTGGCCAAGACATCTGGGGCAAACCGCTGCTTATTCTCGGGCTCATGCTCGTACTGGCCGGCATTCAATTCATCACTATCGGCATCGTAGTAGAAATACAGATGCGTACCTACTTCGAGTCGCAGAAAAAGCGCCCGTATAAAATACGTCGGATTATCAGTGGCGGGAAGGAAGAAAAAAAAGCAGTACAGGCGCCCTATATCAACTTTAACGAAACTTACCGCTGGAAAATGGTGACCACCTGGCCCCCC
>CAJXXJ010000044.1 GCA_913062745.1 uncultured Phaeodactylibacter sp. | reverse complement strand
GCCAGTAACAGCTGTGGCAGCGATACCGCTACGGCATCGGTGGAAGTAGTGACCCCACCGGTGGCCGGTTTCGCCATCAGCGATACAGTTGGCTGTGCACCACTCACTGTGAGTATTACGGATCTGGCCAGCAGCAATACTGACCTGTGGTCCTGGACCGTGCTGGGGGCAGAGCCTGAGTTTTCCACGGAAACAGAGCCATCATTCACTTTCAGTGAGCCGGGCGAATACGTACTGGTGCAGCAGGTAACGAATGAAGCCGGTACCGACAGCGACTCCCTCCTGGTAACGGTACTCAGCGGACCCACTGCCGGATTTGACGCATTCGTCGAGGCAGGCGCTACCGAGCTGCAGTTACAGGATCAGAGCAGCGATGTTTCGTCTTATGCCTGGGACTTCGGCGATGGGAATAGCAGCGATGAGGCGGCACCGGAACATAATTACCAGGAAGAAGGCACCTATACGGTGACACAGGTAGTCAGCAACAGCTGCGGCAGCGATACGGCTACAGCTACTGTGGAAGTCATCTTCCCGCCTCAGGCTGGTTTCGCATTGGATGCTACCACAGGCTGTGCGCCACTGAGCGTGCAGGTGATTGATGAGTCGAGCGCAAATGTGAGCAGCTGGTCCTGGTCTGCGCCGGGGGCAAGCCCGGAAAGCTCCACGGATGCCACTCCGGCTTTCACCTACGAAAGCCCGGGCCAGTACACGATCTATCAGGAAGTAAGCAACGCCGCCGGCAGCAGCATCGATTCTACTGTGGTTACCGTGCTTGGCCCGCCATCAGCTTCCTTTGTCAGCAATCCGGTAGGCTACACAGTGACTTTTGAAAACAATAGCGTGAACGCTGATTCTTTCCGCTGGGAAATCGGCTCCCTCGATACCCTAACTACGGAATCACCGACATACAGCTTCCAGAGCGCCGGCGAGTATGTCATCCGCCTTACTGCTTTTGGCCCCTGTGGCAGTGACACCGCAGTAGATACGGTAGTGCTGTTGCCCAAACCTCCTTCCGCCGCTTTTGAAGCGGAAGTCACCGAAGGCTGTGCGCCCTTTGAGGTCAGCTTTGTGGATAATTCCACAGATGCCACCAGCTATCAGTGGGCTTTCCCCGGCGGCACGCCGGAAAGTTCTGCGGAAACAGAGCCGACGGTGGTATACAGCACGCCCGGCATCTACACGGTAACGCTTACCGTCTACAATGCAGTAGACAGCAGTATAGCCGTGCGCGAAGATTACATCGTGGTGGGCCAGGCGCCTGAAGCCGGCTTTACGCATAGCGTGGAAGCTGCGACTGCCACCTTCAGCAACGAAAGCAGCGGTGCAGAAGACTTCCTCTGGCACTTCGGAGACGGACAAACCAGCACCGATAGCGACCCCACACATGTCTACGACAGCGCCGGCACGTATACTGTGCTGATGGTAGTCAGTAATGCCTGCGGGCAGGATAGCCTGGAGCAAGTCGTCGAAATCATAGGGCAGGCACCGCAGCCGCAAGTGGCTATGGACCGCGCTCAGGGCTGCCCGCCCATGATGGTCAACTTCAGCGGCAGCACGCTGGTGGATACGGCCTATAGCTACACTTGGTCTTTCCCGGGTGGCACCCCGGCGAGCGCTACGGAGCAAGACCCGAGCGTGGTGTACGATACTCCTGGCAGCTACGCGGTGGAACTGACGGCTACAAATGCATTCGGCAGCAATACGGTGGTCCTGGAAGATACGATCGTGGTGTTGCAGCCGCCGGCAGCCGACTTCGACTTTACGGTAGAAGGGCTGGAGGTCGCCTTCGAAAACATCTCTACCGGCAGCAATATGCAGTACCTCTGGAATTTTGGAGATGGCAACATCAGCACTGAAGAAAGCCCCGTGCATGAGTACGCTGACTATGGCGAGTACACGGTTACTCTGGCTGCCGCCAATTCCTGCGATACGGTAACCGTAAGTAAGGGGCTGGTCTTATTTATCAATAGCACGGGCGAAGCGAACTGGATGGAGGCCTTGCAGATCTATCCGAACCCGAATAACGGACAATTTACCGTAAGCCTGCAGGCGCGCCCGGCGGAGCATTTGCACCTTCAGCTCTTCAATGCAGTAGGGCAGCGTATTCTGCGCCGTACGGAGCGCTTTGAAACAGGCCGCTTCGAGCAACAGCTACAGTTGAATAATCTGCCTGCCGGCGTTTACCTTCTGGAGTTGTCTACCGGGCAGCAAAGCGTCTACCGCCGCATCGTGGTGGAGTAAAATGTAGCCTCGGCCAGAAAAAAAGGGAAGGCCCCGTACCTGGGTGCCTTCTCCTTTTGTTTGGCCCAATTTGGCGTAAGCCGGGCGAATAGGTGAAAAGTCAGAACGGAGGTGCCCCCGTTTGTGCTACCTCACTACCGTAGCCGTACCCCGGTATTCATACTGATCGCCGCGCGGGCCCGTGAAGGTCACCAACACCATATAAGTACCCTGCGGTACGAGCGGCCCGGAGTTGTTTTTCCGGCCATTCCAGCCCTGCATAGGGTCATCGGTTTCAAAAATTGCTTCGCCCCAGCGGTTGAAGACGCGCAGCCGGAAATTGCTAGCGCCCTGCAGGACGCCGGAACCCCGGTACTCATCGTTCCGCCCATCCTGATTGGGGGTGAAGGCATTAGGCAGGAAGTACCGCACTTCGGGGATAACATCCACAATCCGGATGAGGGTATCCTGGCAGCCGCTGGGGTGGGTGACAATTTGCCGCACCGTATACTGGCCGGTGTCCCGGTATTCATGCGTAGGGGAGGGCAGGGTAGAAGTACGGCCGTCCCCAAAATCGTAGTTCCAGCGTACAGCATTCTCTGACTCGTCGAAGAAATCGACCTCCGGCTCAAGGTTGCTGGGCTGCAAGGGCGAAAAAGAAAACCCGGCTACCGGGGAAGGCAGGATCTGGATCAGGTCTTCAAAAACGGTATCTACCTGGCAGCCTACCGGGGATATGATATCCACAGAGACCGTGAAAATGCCGGGAGTCTCATAGGTGTAGGTCGGGCTGATTTCACTGGCTGAGCCGCCGTCCCCGAAGTCCCAGGTGATATCATAAGATTCATTAATCGGAGTGGATAGGTTGTCAAAGAAAATCTGGCCGGGCACACAGCCGACAAAGGCGCTCGGAGCAATGATAATGAGGTTGGGCACCGGAAAATAAGCCAGATCCCGGATATGGGTATCCTCGCAACCGTTTATATCCGTAGCCGTAAGTGCTACCGGGAAATCTCCCGGCTCCTCGTAGGTGTGCAGCGGGTTTTGGTCTGCGGCGTTGTTACCATCCGCAAATTCCCAGCTCCAGGCCGTCAGTTGGCCGCTGCCGGAGGTGGAAAGGTCGGTAAATGTGACCGGGCCGGCGGCGCAGGTGTCGTAGGCAAATTCGAAATCTGCAGTAATCTCCGGATAAATGATGACTTCAATCAGGGCGGTGTCTCCACAGGTGGTACCCGGGTTGAGAATCAGTTGGCCCATGTAAGTCCCCGTGTCCGGGAAAGCAACGGTCGGCTCCCAATCGTCAAATAGCTGCTCCTGCCCGTCAATCATGAAATTCCATTCGTACACCTCGATAAAGCGCTCCTGTATGCTTTCGTTGACGAACGAGATATTTTGATCGCCACAGGATACGATGGTGTACTGTTGGTCGACAACGGCCTCGGCCTGCCCTACCTGTGCGATTACCGTGGGGTCGCAGCGCTCTACATTAAACTGGAAGTCGCGCACCGTCGTGCTCAGCAGTTCACCGTCTCTGTATTCCTCCACACATACGCCCACTACAAACTGCCCCTGATTGGTAGGGGTGCCGGTGATCATGCCGGTATTCGGGTCAATGGTGACGGGGGGTACGCCGCCCATCGGGTTGGTAGGGGAGAAGGGAGGGTTGAAGGAGATCGGGTCGTAGGGCGGCGGGCAGGCCGGAGTGGGCTGCGCGCCATCACACAGCCGGTAGCCCGGGTCGGTCAGGATGTTGCCGCCGCCGTCCCAGGAAGGGCAAAGGCTGTAAACCAGCTGATCGCCATCTGCATCAGTAGCCGAGTGGTCGAATTCCAGCGGTTCATTCGCACAAATTACAGTCGGCGGAAAGTCGTCGAAAACTGGGCTGCTGTTGCACACGGCCTGAGCCTCAGGCGTAATTTCCACGAAGTATGTCGCACCCTGATCGTCCGGCAGCACGAGGTTGGACACCGTGGCGTTGCGGCAGCAGCGCTGATAGGAGACAAAGTAGCTCTCGTCGGATACGGGCAGGTCGAGCTGAAAACGGTAGATGGCCTCCTGCACGCAGATATCCGGCTCTTCCAGGCAGGGGTAGTCTGGCGTTTCCACCTGCTGAATCACCTCCGGCATAGCATCCACTTCCCGAAAAGGGTTGCCCTGTGAGGCGAAATTGCAATTGTTGCAATTGTAAGCTGCAATGAAGGCCGGGGTATCAAAGTTCGCACAGTTGGTGCAGTTGCAGTCCCGGTACACCCGCAGGGTGAATTCGTAGGAGCCACTGCCCAGGCATTCGTAGGTCATAACGCCCCCGATGATGTGCCTCCCCTGCAGCGGGAGTGATAGCAGCAGCAGGCAGACGATGCTCAGGCTATAGCGAAAAAGTAGTTCAGCTCTCATAGTCCGACAGTATTTTGATATACGTGGTACAAAAACGACAGGATGGTGGTTCAGCGTATGAGCGTAACCGTGCTGCTGACTTCTTCGCGCTCGCCACGCGGGCTGATGTATACCACCCGACACAGATAATTGCCGGCCGGCGCTTCCCTGCCTGTATTGTCGACGCGGCCATTCCACCCCTCGGTGGGGTCATCTGTGGAATAAATTACCGCACCCCAGCGGTTCCATATCTGCAACCGGAATTGTCTGATGCCCTCAAGATAACCTTTTCCGCGGAAGACATCGTTGCGGCTGTCCCCGTTCGGGCTGAAAGCATTGGGCAAAAAGTAAGTTACCTTCGGAAAAATATCGATTACCTGCCGGGCTGTATCCTGGCAGCCCAGGGGGTGGGTGGCCACCAACCGGATTTGCTGCAGCCCGGTGTCCTGATAAGTGTGCAGCGGCTCCATCAGCGTGGAGGTGCGGCTGTCGCCAAAATCCCAGAAGAACCGGTTGGCATTTTCCGAAAGGTTAATGAACTGCACATCCGGTTCCAGGATATCCGGCGAGGCCGGGTCAAAGGTAAAGCCTGCAACCGGCGAGGGCTCTATGGTCACCAGGTTGCGGAAAAGCGTATCCGTCTGGCAGCCGATTGGCGAAGTGAGGCGCAGGCCTATGTCGTAGGTGCCAGTATCCGGATAAGTATAGGTAGGGCTAAAGGCCAGGGAGGTATCCTGATTGCCAAAAGACCATTCCGTGGTGTAGGTTTCATCGACTACCTCCGACAAATTGGTGAACGTGACAGGCTGGCCAAGGCAGGCACGGGTCACATCCGGCGAAACGATGATGACGGGCGGCACCGGGAAATAGCGTACCTGTTGCTGTGTGGAGTCGAGGCAGCCATTCTCATCTTCCACCCGCAGGCGTACGAAGCTGCTGCCCGCATTAAGGTATTCATGCAGCGGGCTCGAGGCCGTAGAGCCCCTGCCGTCGCCAAAGCTCCAGGTCCAGCGGTCGATGCTCCCGCTGCTCGCCACGCTCTCATCCTGGAAGCGGATGGGCCCGGCCCGGCAGGTATCATATTCAAAGGAGAATTCCGCCACCGGATCTGCAAACACATCATAAATGATGGTCAGCGTATCGGAGCAGCTGAAACTGGGGTTGAGCAGCAAGTGGCCGGTGTAGCGCCCGGCCTGGCTGACCGGGAAATCAACATCAAAACTTTCGAGCACCGTATCCAGGCCCGGCCCGTTCCATACCCAGAAGTACTCCTGCAGGAAAGGCGTCTCCTGGCTGGTGTTCTCCAAAACAATGGACGAGACGCCGCACTGCTCAATGAAGACCTCATCCCCGATGCGCTCCCCTTGTTCTACCTCCGCGCTGACCTGCTCCTGGCAGACGGTGACGTTGAACTGGAAGTCCCGCCGTACCACGCTCAGCAACTCGCCGTTTCGGAATTCGCTTACGCAAACGCCCACCACAAACTGCCCGTTGATCTGCGGAAAGCCGGTGATGAGGCCGGTGTTTAGGTCGATTTCCAGATTGGCATCCGGCCCCAGCGGGCTAGCCGGAGAATAGTCCGGGGCCAGGAAATTGACACCGTCATAGGGGGGCGGAGGCTCCGGGTTGGGGGCCAGCCCGTCGATATCAAAAGGATTATTGCTGATGTTCGCACCTCCCAGGAAGGGCGTACAGAATTCATACACAAGCTGATCCCCCTCCGCATCGGTAGCCGAATGGTCGAAGTTCAGCTGCCGGTTGGCACAGATGACCGAGGGCGGGAAGAGCTGAAAAGCAGGGCTGTTGTTGCAGACCTCCTGCGCTGCAGCGGTAAGCTCCATAGCGTAAGTTGCACCAGCTTCACCCGGCTCAATGATATTAGTGATGGTATTGTTGCGGCAGCAGCGCTGGTAAGCGACCACGTAGCTGCCGTCAATGACCGGCAGGTCGAGCAACGGGAAGGTGTAGCGCCCCTGCTGTACGCAAACACCGGGCGGCACCTGCACGCAGGGGTCGGAAGAGGGCTCCACCTGGCTGATGGAGGGGGCCCCAAGCTCAATCGTCTGGTAAGGCTCCGAAAGCCCTTCCTGGAAGATGGTGACCGTAGCGGCAAAGGCGCCGCCGGGCGCAGAGTCAAACTGAGCACCGCCGCCCTGGCAATCGCGGTAGACATCCATGTAAAACTGGTAACGCCGGGTGCCGCTTGACGGGTCTCCGTTGGTCCATCCCAGGCATTCGTAAGTGATTTCGCCACCGATGATATGCGCGGCAAAAAGAGAAGGGATCGCTGCAGCTAAAAGCCCGATAAGCAGAGGAATACGTAATAAAGTCTTCAAACCGACCGTTTTTTGAAATTTTAGAAGGCAGACAAACAATAGAACCGCTTGCCAATGAGTTTATGTTATTGCTCGTTTCAGGCGGAAGATACACAATGCATGCTGGCAGCTCCCGTTTTGCGGGGCTTATTCCGCCGGTTGGCAATTTTGTTGACACACGGCACGGGCAGGCATCTACAAACGATTACTATGATGAAAGCGACGGCTACGGCAAATATTCCCCCCATTGCCATTCCGGTGACGCGCTACGGCCAGTCGGGAGCGAGCCGCCTTTCTGAGCGCCAATCTACATACCAAACCCTTTTTCATATAACTGGAAAACAACTTATTCTTATGATGACCTTTACCGAAAGGAGGTCTCCCGCAGCTGGTCAGTTTGACCTGAGCGGTGCCCTGAGGGTGCTGCGGCAAGGGGGGCTTATCCTCTATCCGACGGATACCGTCTGGAGTATCGGTTGCGATGCAACCAACCCGGAGGCCCTGCAGCGCCTCCGCGAATTAACTTGTGCGGCTGAGCCGGAGGCTTTGGTGGATTCGCCGAAGATGCTCAAGCAGCATATTATTCACCTCCACCCGCGTATCGAAACGCTGCTGTCGTTTCACGCCCGCCCGCTGACGGTATGCTACGAGCCTGCTGCCCAGCTTCCGGCTGCACTGCAAAACGAGGCCGGGCAGGTGCCGATCCGCATCGTGCAGGACGAGTACTGCCAGGCGCTGATCCGCAACTTCGGCCGGCCAATCGCTGCTGTGCCCGCAGATTTGCGCGAAGGGGCTTACCCCGCTAATTTCGGTGCCATCAGCTCCGATGTTTTCGAACAAGTGGATTTCATCGTTCACCACCGCAGGAACGATAAGTCTGTCGCTCAACCCTCCGTTATGGTGCGGCTCCGCCGGAAGGACGAACTCGAGTTCCTGAGGGAATAACCAAAAAATCCAAAGCCGGCGAACTTTTTTGCCGGCTTTTTGGGTTATTTCTTTAGTTTTGCCCTCCCGGCAGCTGAAATGCAGCGCTGAGAAAAAAGAAGAACAAACTTTTTCGGTTTTGCTTGGATAATTTTAGCGATAAGCTTACCTTTGCATCCGCTAACCGATAGATGGCTCTGTAGCTCAACTGGATAGAGCACTTGACTACGGATCAAGAGGTTTCAGGTTCGAATCCTGACAGAGTCACTACTTTTTTTACAGGATCATCTACACAGCTCAATGTGCGAGCCTCGGTTGCCGTTCGTTGAGCTTTGTAGTTCAAAAGGAACAGTAGAGATGTCCAAGGTATGTGAACTTACAGGAAAGCGCCCAGTGGCTGGTAATACCGTTTCTCACTCCAACCGCAAGGTGAAGCGCCGTTTCGTGCCGAATCTGCACCGCAAGCGGTTCTACGTGCCGGAAACGAAAGAGTGGATCACCCTGAAGGTGTCCGCCAGCGCTATGCGTACAATCGACAAAGTCGGCATCTACGAATTCGTCCAGCGCCAGAAGCGCAAAGGAATGGATATCAAAGTAGAATTATAAATTGATTTTCTGCCTCTTCGCCGGGGCGGACCACCGATAAATTCTTATCAGCAATGGCTAAGAAGAGCAAAGGCAACCGCATTCAGGTTATCCTCGAATGCACAGAGCATAAAAAGTCAGGCATGCCGGGCACTTCCCGTTACGTAAGCGAGAAGAACCGTAAAAATACGCCGGACCGCCTCGAGCTTAAGAAGTACAATCCAATTCTTAAGAAAGTTACGCTGCACCGCGAAATTAAGTAAGCTGCTGTTAGCCGCTTCCGGACGTGGTTTGCGTGTTAACTGTATATTACCTATTTTTGCGACATAATCGTAACCTATAAAAGCTTCCAATTATGGCTAAGAAAGTTTCAAAGAACGCCCGGGTAGCACAACGTGCTGCAAACGCTGGTTCTGGTCGCGACCACGTTAAAGTGGTTAAAAGCATCAAGGACCCGAAAACGGGCAAGTATACCTATAAGGAAGTGATGATCCACAAAGACGCGGTTAAAGAGTTTTTTGCTAGCAAATAATCTCCGCCACGGTAATCACTTTTTCCATGAAAAGGGGCTTTTCTTTCAAGTGAAGGGAAGCCTCTTTTCCTATTATCAATAAGCCCGCATGCACGCCGGGCCGCCTTCCGGATACTTCCGCCCCGGAATAACATCCCCGCTATGAGTTTCTTTAAGAAGTTTTTCAATAAAGAGAAAAAGGAGGACCTCGATAAGGGCCTCGAGAAAACCAAGTCCAGCATCTTCGGCAAAATCTCTAAAGCTGTTGCCGGCAAAGCTACCGTAGACGATGAAGTGCTCGACGAACTGGAAGCCATCCTCATCTCCTCTGATGTGGGCCTCGATACTACCGTCAAAATTATTGACCGCATCGAAGCCCGCGTCAAACGCGACCGCTACCTCGGCACCAGCGAGCTGAATGAAATCCTGCGGGATGAAATCGTACAGCTGCTGGCCGAAAATAATACGGTGGATATTGAAGACTATGTGCTGCCAGGCAATGCCAATCCGAGCATCATCCTCGTAGTGGGCGTCAACGGCGTAGGCAAAACCACTACCATCGGTAAGCTGGCGCATCAGTACACCAGCCAGGGTAAAAAAGTAGTTCTTGGTGCCGGCGATACCTTCCGGGCCGCCGCCGTGGACCAGCTCAAAATCTGGTCAGAGCGCGTAGGCTGCGACTTCTATAGCAAAGGCATGAACACAGACCCGGCAGCTGTGGCTTTCGAGACGGTCCAGCACGCCATAGACAACAATTGCGATGTAGCCATCATCGATACCGCCGGCCGCCTGCATACCAAGATTAACCTGATGAAGGAGCTGTCCAAGATCCGCCGCTCTGTAAGCAAGTGTATGGATGGCGCTCCCCATGAAGTACTGCTCGTCCTCGATGCTACCACCGGCCAGAATGCCTTCGAGCAGGCTAAGCACTTTACGGAGGCGACTGAAGTCTCTGCCCTTGCCCTTACCAAGCTTGACGGTACGGCGAAAGGCGGGGTTGCTATCGGTATTTCTGACCAGTTCAAAGTGCCCATCAAGTACATCGGTGTAGGCGAGGGTATTGATCAGCTGCAGGTGTTCAATAAGCGGGCATTTGTCGAGTCGCTGTTTGAGCGGGTGGTCTAATCAGACAGGAGCTGGCGGATTTTAGGAGCATCCGGGTGCGTCACTCCCGCCTCCTCCAGCGCCTGCAAACCCTCCAAAAACTTTTTCGTCCATAGTGCTGCCTGAAAGGCCAGCTGCGACCGCTGCTGCCGGCAAACGGACTCGGCAGCCCCGTATTGCCCCTGATAGAGCAGCGCCAGAGCGAGGGATACACTAGGTTGGGCCGCTTTCCCGCTCCCCAGCTCCAGGGCACGCCGGGCTGCTGTCTCAGCCTCCGCAAACTGCTCATTGAACAGGAGGTATTCGGAGAGCTTGCCCGATTGCTCTGCAGCCCACTGCCGGTATTCTTCCTGATCGCCAATTTGGTCCATCACGCTTTCCATCAGGCCGACGGCCTGCTTCTGGTAGTATAGTTTTTGGCGATAGTCAGCCAGGCTGTCGGCCTGCCCCAGGTAATGGAGCAGCCGTTCAGATAGTGACATTCCTGCAGCCTCTGCGGACTCCCTCATGCGTCGCGCGAGGTCTAAGCCTTCTTTATGATTTGGGTTGCCGGTCCTTGCGTACATTTCCTGATAGACATATTCCGAGCGCCGGTAGAGTGCCGTGGCGGCTTCCAGGCTGTCCGCCTGCTCGAGTATGTGTCCTGCGAAGAGGGCTGTCGATGCCAGGATGGATGAAACCTTTACGTTGGCAGGGCTATTGAGGTAAACGGCTTCGCTGAGCGCCAGGCTTTTGTTGTAAAACAGCAGTGCGGAATCAGGGTGCTGCAGCTCCAGGTATGATTCTGCCAGCTGCGTGTAGGCAACCGCCAACCCCACCGTTATCTTTTCGCTCGCCGGGTTGTTGCGGTGAAGGGCTTCCATCAGCTCCACCTCCCGTACATTGAGCGCGCGGGCGCGGGCTGGTTGGCGGAGCTGCCGGGCGATACGGGCGAGGTGCTCCAGCGCCACCGCCAAATGCTCCTGATAGATTTCCGCTCCGGGGGCGTTTTGATGCAGCTCCTCTGCCAGCTGCAGGCTTTTTTCAAAATAGTGCTCGGCGGAATCAAGCTGCTCACTTTGGCTGTACAGTTGGCCCAGGCGGGCGTACGCAATGGCAATACCGTCTTTAGCGCGCTCTGCCAGAGGTGGGTGCTGAGTAAGCTGCTGATAGTGTGAAACGGACCGCCGGAAATACTGCTCTGCGGAGTCCCGCTGTCCCAGCAGCAGAAAGGCGGTACCCGCTTTTTCGGAAGCGATCGCCAGTGCTTCACAGGGAGATGGGGCACTCGTAGCTTCGCAGATAGGGGCCAGCAGCCGGAATTCTTCGAGGAAGTACATCAACGCTGTATCGTAAACGCCGCGCAATTGGTACTGAATGCCCATTTTCTCATAAGCTATTGCCAGCCCGCTTTGGTAGTGCTCGTTTTCCGGATACTCCCGCAGCAGAGATGCCAGGAGCTCTGCTGATGACACAAACAGGGAGGCCGCACTGTCTTGCCGGCCGAGGTCCTGGTATACCGACCCCGCCCTTTCGTAAGCAATAGCCAGGTTTTCTCTATAAAATGCGCGGTGAGGATGAGCCTGATGCAGGCTGTCGTACCGCAGCTGAAACTGCTGATAGGCCTGCAGCGCCTGCCGGGATGCTCCGGTTTCCTGAAAAAGCCTGCCCAGTGCTTCAAATGCATTTGCTACTATCCATGCCTCCCGGGCTTCCCGGATGATTGTGCGGAGCCACCGCTCTGCCTGCTCGTAGCGGTTTAGCTTGCTCAGCAAATTGGCATATTCCTGCAGGAGCAGATAGTCGTCCGGGTTGGCGTTGACTGCTTTTTCGTACAGTCGTTCGGCCGAATCGTAGTCGCCGGCTGATACCTGCAGTTTCGCTTTAAAGCGAAAATTTTCGATGCTCTGCTCTATGAGCTGATTAGCCTCGGCCAGTTGGCCCTCGAGCTCTTTTCTTCTGCGGAGTGCATCCCTCAGCTGACGGTCCATCCGGTCTTCCGGCATGGCGTCGAGCGCGGCCTGAAGGTTGCCGGCCTCGAGTGCTTGCACCGCTTCCCGTTGTAGTTCACTGGCTTGGTCCAGGTCAATTTTGGCAAAGTAATCAGCGGCGGCTTCGGCTACCTGCGGCAGGTTTTCCAGCTTAGCGTTAATGCGGGACAGCTGCGCCTCAAGGGCCTGCCGGTTGCTGCGCTCTTTTTCCAACAGCTGCTCCAGCCGGGCCTTTTCGGCTTTCAGCTCCGACTGCCCCTGATTGAATATGGTGCGGTAGAACTCCGCTGCTGCCCGGCGGTAGTCGCCTTGCTTGCACAGCACCACGATAAGCGGGGCGTCTTCCGGCTGCCGTAGCAGGCCGTAGTCTTCCAGTTTGTCCTTGTTGACGACTTCGTAGCCGGGCAG
>CAJXXJ010000043.1 GCA_913062745.1 uncultured Phaeodactylibacter sp. | reverse complement strand
TGGTGCCCGGCTCGCCCCAGATGATAGGGCCGGTCTGATAGTCTACCGGGTTGCCATCCCGGCCCACGTACTTGCCGTTGCTCTCCATATTGCCCTGCTGAAAGTAAGCCGGGAAACGGTGCAGGTACTGATCGTACGGGAGAATTGCCTCCGACTCTGCCCCGAAGAAGTTATTGTACCAAATACCGATCAGCGCCAGAATGACCGGCAGGTTTTGTTCCAACGGTGCTTCCCGGAAGTGCAGGTCCATGACGTGAAACCCTTCCAGCAACTGCCGGAACTGATCGAAGCCAATCACGCAGGCAATCGGCAGCCCGATAGCCGACGTCAGCGAATACCGGCCGCCGACCCAATCCCAAAATCCGAACATATTCTCCGGCGCGATGCCAAAATCTGTCACCCCCTCCTGATTGGTGGAGATCGCTACGAAGTGCTTAGCCACTTCTTCCTCCTTCTTGGCCGCCTGCAGGAACCAGCGGCGCGCCGTATGCGCATTGGTCATCGTCTCCTGCGTGGTGAAGGACTTGGAGGCCACCATGAAGAGCGTCCGCTCCGGGTCGCACTTTTGCAGCGTCTCCGCCATATGCGTGCCATCCACATTTGAGACAAAATGCACCTGCATACCCGGCTTCCAGTACGGGCGCAGCGCCTCCGTCACCATCACCGCCCCGAGGTCAGAACCGCCGATACCGATATTGACGATGGTATTAATCGCCTTGCCGGTATAGCCCTTCCAGGCTCCCTGTATTACCTTTTCGGAAAAAACCTCCATGCGGTTCAGCACCTCGTTCACTTCCGGCATCACATCCTTTCCGTCCACTTCTATCGGCATACCACTGCGGTTGCGCAGTGCCACATGCAGCACGGCACGGCCCTCCGTCTCGTTGATTTTCTGCCCGGTAAACATCTGCTCGGTCGCTTCCTTCACTTTGCAGGCTTTCGCCAAATCCAGGAGCAGCTCCATCGTCTCTCCGGTGATGCGGTTCTTGGAAAAGTCGACCAGTATTTCTTCAAATTTGATGGAAAAACGGTCAAAACGCCCGGGGTCAGCCGCGAAAAGCTCCTTCATCTGCACTTCCTTCATGCGCTCGTAGTGGGCTTCCAGTTTTTGCCAGGCATCGGTTTGGGTAGGATTCTGTCGGTTTAACATCTCTATCTGGTATTTTTCAAAATTCTCAATCTGAAGCGCCTAATATCCTGATTATTTGTGAAACCAGTGTAAAGCCGCCTCTTTATCTCCGGGCTTTTCACTGAATAAAGCAGAAGCTGCCGCCGGGGTTCGCCACAGCAAACACAGGCCCGATTTACCTGTTCCCTAATTGAAGCAACAGCCCATTCTTGCCTTTATCCAAAAACTTTCTTTTATTCTCCGGAATCGCCTTTTTTAATCCAACTTATTACTTACCACATGAACCAGGACTCCTCTACAAAGCCACTGCGCCACCACGAACACCTGCCGGACGCCTTCGAGCGTTTTGACGAATTGCTCGCTTTCGCGAAAGCAAACGACGTTGTGCTTTGCCTCGATTACGACGGTACGCTTAGCCCCATAGTCGAAAACCCCAAAGACGCTGTGATGAGCGACGAAATGCGGCAGCGGGTAAAAAATGTAGCTCAACACCTGCCGGTGGCTATTGTCAGCGGCCGCGGGCTGGAGTTCATCCGCCAACAAGTGGCGCTTGATGAGGTCTACTACGCCGGGAGCCACGGTTTTGAGATCACCGGCCCGAATGACTTTCAGCATGAGCTGCCGGAAGCCAAAGACGCCCTCCCCCTGCTCGATGCTACCGAGAAAGAACTGAATGAGCAGCTGGCGAGCATTGATGGCGCTGAGGTGGAACGCAAAAAGTTTGGCATCGCCATCCACTACCGGCGGGTAGAAAAAGATCAGCGGACTAAAGTTAAACAGGCAGTGCAAACCATTGCCGACCGCGAATCCCAACTGCAGGCCGGCCGCGGCAAAATGGTGCTGGAGCTCAAGCCCAATATCGACTGGCACAAGGGCAAAGCTATCCACTTTATAGCTGACCACCTGAGCGAGTCCGAACAATCTGGCCCTATCCTCTATATCGGAGATGATATTACCGACGAGGATGCATTCCGCGCTATCAAAACAGGCGCAGGTGTTCTGGTAGGCTCCCACGATGAAGACAGTGCCGCCGACTACCGCCTGAAAGATGTCGCAGGAGTCGCAGACTTTCTGCAAAAACTAAATGAAAACTTACACGATGGATGATTACTGGACCGTCGAATACGACGGCTACGAACCCCAAAATGAAGGCTTGCGCGAAGCTTTATGCACCCTGGGAAACGGCTACTTTTGCACCCGGGCTGCTCTGGAAGAAAGCCAGGATGATGAATACCACTACCCCGGCACTTACCTCGCCGGTGGCTACAACCGCCTGAAAACCGAGATCAAAGGCCAGATGATTGAAAACGAGGCGCTGGTCAACTGGCCCAACTGGCTTCCCCTCAATTTCCGCCCCGACGGCGGCAAATGGATGCAGCTGGAAGAAGTCGATATACTCGAATACCGGCAACGGCTGTACCTGAAAGACGGCATCCTGACCCGCCGGTTCCGCATTCAGGACCGCGAAGGCCGGGAAACATTGATCGAAACCTCCCGTATGGTGCACCTCCGCTTCCCACACCTCGCCGCCATCCGCTGGAAGCTGACCCCGCAAAACTGGTCGGGCCAGCTCACCGTACGCTCTTCCATCGATGGAAATGTAACCAACAACGGCGTAGAGCGCTACAGCGACCTCAACAGCCACCACCTGGAAGTACTCGATCAGGGGCAGTTCAAAGAGAAGGGCATCTACCTGAAATGCCGTACCGTACAGTCCGAAGTCGTCATGGCGCAGGCCGCAAAAACCGAAATCTTTTTTGAGGATAAGCCTTCCGCCGTACAGCGAAAAACAGTGACGGAAGAGGGCAAAGTATCCCAACTGATCACCTTCAGTGCCCGGGAGCATCAGGAAGTGGAAATTGTAAAAACGGTAGGCCTCTACTGCTCTACCGATGTAGCCATTACGGAACCGCTGCTCGAAGCACAAAAAGCCACGCTGCGGGCACACTCCTTCGAAGAATTGATGGATATTCAGAAGCGAGCCTGGGCACAGGTATGGGCGCGTGCAGACACCGAAATTTCCTGCACCCATCAGGAAGAGCAGATGGTACTGCGTCTGCACACGTTCCACCTCATGCAAACGGTCTCTTTTAACACCCTTCAGCTCGATGTGGGCGTCCCCGCGCGCGGCTGGCACGGCGAGGCTTACCGGGGGCATATCTTCTGGGATGAGCTGTTCATCCTGCCGCTCATCACGCTCAGCCTGCCTGAGCTCACCCGCTCGCTGCTCATGTACCGCTACCGCCGGCTGGGCGAGGCGCGGCATCATGCCGAAGAAAGCGGCTACTCCGGCGCTATGTTCCCCTGGCAAAGCGGCAGCAACGGCCGGGAGGAAAGCCAGAAAATCCATCTCAACCCGAAGTCCGGCAACTGGATACCCGACGAAACCCGCCTGCAGATGCACGTCAACGCGGCTATCGCCCTAAATGTCTGGCGGTACTTTCAGACTACCGCTGACTGGGAGTTCCTGCACTTCTACGGCGCAGAGATGATGCTCGACATCCACAAATTCTGGGCCAGCAAAGTAGAGTGGAACGAAAGCCGCAAACGCTACGAAATACGCGGTGTAGTCGGGCCGGATGAGTACCATACCTCTTACCCCGATGAGGAAGGGCCGGGCCTGAACAACAACGCTTACACCAATGTGCTTGTCATTTGGGGCTTTAAACACACTCTGCAAATGCTGGAAGTGCTGGATAGGACGCGCAAGGAAGAATTGCTGCAGGAGCTGGACATTACCGAGGAAGACCTGGACCGCTGGGAAAAAATCAGCTGCAATATGTTTGTCCCATTCGTGGAGGAAGGCAAAATCATCAGTCAGTACGAAGGCTTCGAACAGCTGATCGAGCTGGACTGGGACCACTACCACAACAAATACGGAGAGATCCTGGGCCTCGACCGCATTATGGAAAAGGAAAACGACGACGTCAACCGCTACATGGCGACCAAACAAGCAGATGTGCTCATGCTCTTTTTCCTGTTCTCGCCGGAAGAGCTGGCCGAACTGCTGCAGCGCTGCGGGTATGACTTCAAATCCAGCTATCTTGCTGATAATGTCGCCTACTACGAAGAGCGCACCGCCCACGGCTCCACCCTCAGCAAGCTGGTGAACTCCTGGGTGCTTGCCCGTTCCGACCGCTCCAAGTCGTGGCGAAGCTTTAAAAAGGCACTAATGAGCGACTTCAAAGATATTCAGGGCGGCACCACCCCCGAGGGCATCCACCTTGGAGCTATGGCCGGCACAGTGGATTTGATCAAGCGCTGCTATACCGGGCTGGAAGTAAGGGAAGACATGCTGTGGTTCGACCCGCAGTTACCGGAAATTCTGGACCACATTGCCTTCAGCATCCGCTACCGGGGCGCCCGCATCGTTATCGAAATAAGCGATGAGGAAATCTGCCTGCGCCGGGATGGCGGCTGGAACCCAAACCCCATCGAAGTCATGGTGAAGGGCAAAGCTTACACTTTGGAGAACGAAGAGGAAAAACGGCTCCGCTATACCAAGACCAAAGCTGAATTACTCGCCTGAACCGTACTGGTAAATAAACCGCAGCCGCTGCCGGTAGGGAAATACATCAAATAATTCTCCCGCCCGCAGCCGCTTCTGCGTGTCGATCCAAAAGCCCACATCGTACAGATCGCCGTGGGTGCGCTGGAAAATCTCCCGGATGTCTTTACGCCCGATCAGGAAACGAGGAAATTCTTCGGGAAAAATATCATTGGGCCCAACGGAGTAAAAGGGCTCTGAAGACAGCTCGTCGTAATAGTCCCGCGGCTCCGGTATGCGCCGGAAGTTGTAATCAGTCAGCGGGCCAATCTCATCGTAATCGTAAAAGACCACCCGCTTGAGCCGCGTCAGCCCAAAGTTTTTCAGCAGCATATCACCGGGGAAGATATTCACAGCGGCCAGCTGCTTGATGGCCTTGCCGTAATCTTTGATGACCTCTTCGGCTTCCTCCGGGCTTGCGTCTTCCAGGAATAAATTGAGCGGAAGCATCTTCTTTTCAATGTACAGGTGGCTGATGATGACCTCTTCATCCGTGACTTTCACCTTGGAAGGCGCATCCTCCAGCAGCTCTGCCAGCAATTCTTCCGAAAAGCGCTGCCGCTCAAAAACAAAGTTTTCAAACATATGGCTGTCTGCCATCCGGCCCACCCGGTCGTGGAAGAAGACCATCTCGTACTTCTGCCGCACCTCCTTTTCCGTCACCTGCTTGGGTGCCGGAAAACGGTCTTTAATCACCTTGAACACCATTCCGTAAGAGGGCAGGGTAAACACGGCCATCACCATCCCCCGGATGCCCGGGGCCACCACAAACTTGTCCAGCGTCCGGTCCATGTGCCGCAGGTAGTCGCGGTACAGCACCGTTTTGCCATGCTTTTCAAAACCAATCGAGTTGTACAGCTCGCCCAGGCTCTTGGTGGGCAATATGGACTTCAAAAAGTCGACCGTTTCGCTCACAATGTCCACATCCACCAGAAAGTAGGAACGGTTATAGCTGAAAATGGAGGATACGTCATTGTAATTCAGCAACACAGCATCCACGCATATGCCATCTTCGCCGTGCAGCAGCGGCAGGATGAAGGGGTAGGTGCGGTCTTCCATCTGCAGCCGGCCGACGATGTATGCTCCTTTGTTCCGGTAGAAAATAGACTTAAGCATCTCGAGCCGCGCCTGACGGGGCAACGGCTTCCCTTTAAGCAAATCGCGGTCCAGGGTTTTGCAGATATACTGAATGTCACGGTCCAGATCCTGCCAGGGTGCGTCAAAGGTATAGTAGGTAAAAATCTGCCGGAACAGATGCTCAATAGGCTCCACCAAAAAGAAAGTCTGATAGATGGGCACCGTGGAGCGGAACTCCCGGTAGGTACCCGTAGCCAGCACGAACATCAGGTCGCGGTCCACGCTCAGCCCTTTATGGCTGTGGCGAAAAACAGAATTGTAGAAAGTCTCCGCAATATTGCGGGTGCTGAAATTGGAAACCTCCTCCAGGTAGTACTGCTTGATTTCACGCCAGGTATCGCGGTCCTGCGCCCGTTCGCCCAGGAAGCGCTTCACTTTTTCCGTCATCTGCCCTACCTGATTGCGGTAAAGCATGAGGCGTTCGCGGGCATCCGCCTGCTGCCCCCGCCAGTCGCGGTGCTCAAAGCGGATTTGCGCCCGTTTCGTAATGCGCTTATACTGATGGTAATAGCTTTGGTAGCCCATCAGGATGAGGTGGGCGGCATCGTACGGCAGGAGTTTTTCAAACATAAGGGCTTAGCTTAAGAGCTGTTCCAGAAAATCACCCACAAAATACGCAACGCCGGCCGCAATTGCACCTAATATCAGTGTTTCCAGTATACCTTTCCAGGTAGAAGTTTCAGTCACGTAAGTCTTCAGCCAGCCTACGGTGCCAAAAGCAAGCCCGGTAAGCAGGCAGGTGTACCCAAACAGGCTGCCGGATACCGGCACAAAGTAATCGAACAAATACAACGACAGCGGGATAAAGCCCACTGCGATAAAGGCCAGGTAAGTCACCGCCCCGATCCGGAAAGGCGAGCGGCCAGACTCCATCATTCCGAGCTCTTCTTTCATCATCACGTCTACCCAGCGGTCCGGGTCGGCCGTGAGCGTATCCACCACCTGTTCCAGCAGCGCGCCTTCGAATCCTTTTTGCCGGTAAATTTCCCGTACTTCGGCGCGTTCCTCTTCCGGCTTGTGGGCTACCTCCCGGTATTCGGCATTCTTATGCTTTTTGTAGTTGTCTGCCTCCGATTTGGCCGACAGATAAGCACCCACAGACATAGAAAAGCCATCCGCCAGCAAATTGGCGAACCCGAGGATAAGGATCACCGAACTATCCAGCCCGGCCCCCACGGAGCCGGCTACCACAGCAAAGGTGGTCACACTGCCGTCTATGCCTCCGTACACAAATTCTCCCAGGTATTCCTGATGCCGCTCTGCAAAGGAGGGCGTTTTGCCAGGTGGTCCGGGCGGGGTGACAGGGTCCAACATCAAAACTTTTATTCCGCTTCTGCTTCCGGCGGGGCTCCCGGCAGCTGATCCTGTGGCAGGCGCTCGCGGATTTTCTCAGAAATGTCTTTGTCACTGCCGTGCGCTACCGCCGAGAACCAGGTCACCAGGCGCTCCCGCTGTGCCTCGCTCAGCTTAGCTTCCGGATGTGTGAGCAGATAGGGTTTGATCGGCATGTGCTCTTCCTCCACTTCCTCAGCGCTTTCTTCAGCTTTGTGCGCCTGCTTTTCTGCATCGTAGGATGCCCAGGTAGAAAAGTTAAGGTGCTCACGGCCTTCGTCAATATGCCCTTTCAGCCACCAGCCCACCGGCTGAATGCTTGCGTACCACGGGTACTTGGTTTGATTAGAGTGGCAGTCAAAACAAGCCTGCTCCAGCAGCTGACTCACATCAGCGGGAGGAGCCATAACTGACGCCAGGCTTTCGCTTTCCGGAGCTGCAGGGTTGGTTTTATCAATTTGAAAGAACTGCAGCAGCACGAACAGGCCGAGCAGCCCCAGCAGGATTCTTTTTACGGTTGTAGACATAGGATAATGCTTTTGTTTGCCGGCAGCAATTTAAGAAATCTTACCGTCTCCCACTTAAAAACTCCAACTCCATCCGCAGCAGGTGGTAGCGGCGCAGGCACTCCAGGCGCTGCAAACGGTAGTCCAGAGCCTGCTCCAGATTAATGAGATAGTCGTGGTAACCCACTGCCCCCTGCGAGTAGGCTTTGCGGGAAGCTGTAATCTGCTCCTCAGCCAGCGGCAGCAGTTCTTCTTCCAGGTAGCTCAGGCTCTCGGATTCCCGCTCCAGTGCGCGCAGCAGCCGGCGGCGCTCCCGTTCCAGCTCCATACCTGCGGCTTCCAGTTCCAGCCGCTGCTTTTCCACTTCTGCCTTCGCGCTCTCAATACGGGCCTTGACGCTCTTTTGCCCCAGCGGAAGGCTCATCCCCAGGGTGTAGCCGATGAACGGCAGGTCTTCATCCACCATTTGAACCTGCCCCCCGAAGATAAGCTGTGGCTGCCGTTCGGTAGCGGTTTCCTCCACCTCAGCCAGGGCCAGGTTGACTTCCTGTTGCTCCACCAGCAGCTCCGGGTGGCCGCCGCTGACGTACCACTCTTCTGCCGCCGGCTGCCCGGGCAGCCCTATGCCGGCTGCGGTGTAGGCCGTATCGGTATACAGCCAGTTGTTGAAAATGGTATAGGCCAGCTCGTAGGTATCTTCGGCCCGCTGACGCTGCAGCTGCGCCTCCCGCGCTTTTCCGGAAGCGGAAAGTACCGGTATTTTGCTCGTTTCCCCCAGGTCCAGCCGCTGCTGTGCCAGCTGTTCCAGCTCTTCCATCAGCGCTTTCTTCTCCTGATAGTAAATCCGCAGGTCTTTGGCGTACAGCAGCTCGAAGTAGGCACTGCCCACCTGCTGTTTAAGTTCTATGGCCCGCAGGCTGAGCAGCGCGTTGCCGAGGCGTACCCGCTGACGCTGACGCTCCTCCCGCGCTTTTCTGCCGTTGCCCAGGTTGACATGCTGCTCGAAGCCGACTCCGTGTATCCCCCTCATCGGGTCATTCGGGTCGACCTGCCAGCCGGTCATAAACACCTCGGTGCGCGGCGGCTGCCGGGTAGCGTGCATCAGGATTTGCTGTTGCTGAATGACCACGCAATCGCGCTTCAGCAAAGGGTAATTCTTATTGGCCAGATACAGGGCGTCATCCAGGCTGATCGGCACAGACTGCGCAGATAAAGAAGCAGAGAGCGCCAACAGCAGTACAATAGATAAACACCTGGAAAATAGAGCTTCCATAAAATGAGTTTGGCTTTATTCAAACCAAAATTAAGCCTTTTCCGCAAAGGTCCTACTTTCCACCCTTCTGCTGCAGCTTTTTCCAGGTATCCTTCAGGGTCACGGTGCGGTTAAACACCCACTTTTCCCCCGTAGTATCCGGATCGACGCAGAAGTAGCCCATGCGCAGAAACTGCAGCTGCTTGCCGGGCGCTATCTGATCAGCTACGTTAGGCTCGATGTAGGCCTTCTTAATCACCTCCAGCGAATCCGGGTTGAGGAAATCCATATAGGTTTTGTCCTCGTGCTGATCCGGGGTGGGGTCGGTGAACAGGCGGTCGTACAGGCGTACCTCGCAGGCTTTGGCGTGCGGTGCAGACACCCAGTGCAGCGTGCCTTTCGGCTTTATGCCGGAAAAGTCCGAGCCGCTACGGCTGTCCGGGTAGTACGTACAGTGCACCTCCTTGATCTCGCCGGTAGCTTCGTCTTTTACAAAGTCTTCGCAGTGCAGGATGTAGGCACCTTTGAGGCGGATATTGCGCCCTGGCCCCATACGGAAAAACTTTTTGGGCGGGTCTTCCATAAAGTCTTTGCGCTCAATGTATACCTCCCGCGAGAACGGCATCAGGCGGCTGCCCATCGTCTCGTCTTCCGGATTGTTGATCACCTCCATATCTTCCACCTGCCCTTCCGGGTAGTTGGTAATCACCACCTTGAGCGGGTCAAGCACAGCCATCACCCGCGGTGCTGTCTTATTCAGCTCCGCGCGCACGCAGAAATCCAGCAGGTTCATGTCAATGAGGTTCTCCCGGCGAGTGATGCCGGCCTTGTTGCAGAAGGTGCGGATGGCCATCGGCGGATAGCCGCGGCGGCGCATCGCAGCCAGCGTCGGCATACGCGGGTCATCCCAGCCATTGACGTGCCCCTCTTCTACCAGGCGGCGCAGCTTGCGCTTGCTCGTAATCAGGTACGCCACATTCATGCGCGCAAACTCGATCTGACGGCTGGGGAAAATCTCCAGCTTCTCGATAAACCAATCGTACAGCGGCCGGTGGTGGATGAACTCCAGGGAGCAGAGCGAGTGGGTAATCTCTTCGATAGAGTCAGACTGCCCGTGCGCAAAATCGTACATCGGGTAAATGCACCACTTATCGCCGGTACGGTGGTGGTGGTCCCGCTTGATGCGATACATGACCGGGTCGCGCAACAACAGGTTTTGGTGCGCCATGTCGATCTTAGCTCGCAGCACCCTGGAGCCGTCCGGAAACTCGCCGGCGCGCATCCGCTCAAAAAGGTCGCGATTTTCTTCCACGCTGCGGCCACGGTAAGGGCTGTCTTTGCCAGGCACGCCGATATCGCCTTTCATCGCCGCAATCTCTTCGGCAGAGGAATCGTCTACATAAGCCAGCCCTTTATCAATGAGCTTGAGCGCCAGTTCATACAGCCGTTCAAAATAGTCGGAAGCGTACAGCGCCTCCCCTTCCCACTGAAAACCGAGCCACTCGATATCCCGCTTGATGCTGTCAACGTACTCCGTATCCTCATTCGTGGGATTGGTATCGTCGAAGCGCAGGTTGGTCTTTCCGCCAAACTTCTGAGCGATTTCAAAATTGAGGGTGATCGCCTTGGCATGGCCAATGTGCAGGTAACCGTTCGGCTCCGGCGGGAAGCGGGTATGTACCCGGCCGTCGTGCAGGCCTTTCTCCAGATCGCCCGATATGATTTGCTCGATGAAGTTGAGGGACTCCTTGGTTTCGTTGCTCATTTCAGTAGAAGGTTTTGTAACGTTTTTACATACGGTCCGGCATCTCAATGCCCAGCATCTGCATGCCGTTTTTGAGGCAGTGAGCTACGCCGTAGCACAGTTTCAGGCGGAAGGCTTTAGCGGCTTCCGAATCCGCATTCAGAATAGAGTGGTCGTGGTAGAAACGGTGGTAATTCTTGGCCAGCTCGTAGCAGAAGTTGGCCACAGAGGAAGGGTCGTAGCCTTCCGCCGCTTCTCTGACCAGGCCGGGAAACGCAAACAACTGCGCAATCAGCTCCCGCTCAGCATCCTGCAGCTCGGTGTAAGCTTCAGCTGCCGACAGGTCCTGCTCGCCGCCCTTGCGCAGTACGGACTGAATACGTACGTACGCATTTTGTACATACGGCCCGGTCTGCCCCTGCATATCCACCGAGTCCTTGGGGTCAAAGGTCATGCGCTTCTGTGGCTGCACCTTGATGATGAAAAACTTCAGTGCCGCCAGCCCCACCTTGCGGATGATCGCGTCCTGTGCGTCCTGCGACAGCCCGCTCAGGGTATCGCGCTCCTCTGCATTGGCCCGGGCTTCCGCAATCACTTCCGCAATGAGGTCATCGGCATCCACTACAGTGCCTTCCCGGCTCTTCATTTTGCCGGTAGGCAAGTCTACCATGCCGTAGCTCAGGTGGTGCAGCCCGTCCGCGTAGGGCTCGCCCAGGCGGCGCAGGGTTTCAAACAGGACCTGAAAGTGGTAGTCCTGCTCGTCGGCCACCACGTACACCATCTTATCTACGCCAAAATCGGCATATCGTTGCTGTGCAGTGCCGATATCCTGCGTAATGTATACCGAAGTGCCGTCTTTACGCAGCACCAGCTTGTGGTCCAGCTTGGCATCCGTCAGGTCTATCCAGACGGAGCCGTCTTCTTTTTCGTAAAAAATGCCTTTGTCCAGGCCCTGACGCACCGCATCTCTGCCCAGCAGGTAAGTATCCGACTCGAAGTAGAGTTTGTCAAATTCGACACCCAGCTTCTCATACGTTTTGTCAAAGCCTTCGTACACCCAGCCGTTCATCTGTTTCCACAGCTGCATCGTCTCCTCATCGCCGGCTTCCCACTTCAGCAGCATCGCTTTGGCTTGCTGCCCCAGCTGACTGTGCTCGTTGAAGTAGGTGTTTTTGTAGACGTTTTTGAAAAAGTGGCGTTCCAGCGTAAGTGCATCCGGATCGTACTCCGTGCCTTTGCGCTCTGCTTCGTTCTTTGCTTTTTTGCGGGCTTCTTCCAGCTCCTTTTCCGCCTTTTTCACCGCTTTTTCGTCCGCCATCCACTGCTGCAGCTGTTGCTGCCCGGCACCAGACTGCTGCCAGGCTTCGTACTCCTTTTTGAACTCCTGCTCGAAGCGAACGTAGTACTGCCCGACCAGATGATCGCCTTTGGTGCCGGCTGATTCCGGCGTGGCGCCCCCGCTGTATTTTTCCCAGGCCAGCATGCTTTTGCAAATCGCAATACCGCGGTCGTTTACCACTTGCACCTTGACGACCTCATAGCCGGCAGCCTCCAGGATTTGAGCAGCCGACCAGCCCAACAGGATATTACGGATGTGGCCGAGGTGCAGCGGTTTGTTCGTATTCGGGGAAGAGAACTCTACCATCACTTTCTTCCCGTTGCTCGCGTGGCGGCCGTATTGCTCATCCTGCCAGATATCCTGCAGGAAGGCAGTCCAGTAAGCATCGCTCACCACCAGGTTCAGAAAGCCTTTCACTACGTTGAAGC
>CAJXXJ010000042.1 GCA_913062745.1 uncultured Phaeodactylibacter sp. | reverse complement strand
CCCCCACTTCGTGCTCAGGGAGCCTAACAGGAAGAACATCCCCAGCAGCCCGATTGCTAACAGCCCGCCGCCAGCGTAAACCGCCGCCGCTACCACAACGCCCGACAGAGCCCCGGCCGGAGTAATCCAGCGCAGGCGGAGGCTCAACACTGCTATGAGCACCAATCCGATGAGTAGATATACCAATTCCATCTTCCCGCAAACTAAACAAAAGCCCGGAAACCAGGCGCAAAACCCGCTTTCCTTCCGCTTCGAATAAATTCGGCGAACTTAAATTTGCTAATGTCCAAACATAATTGTATTATTAACTTCAGTTCCCGATAGGAGGCACTGCCTTTCGGGCCCGACAGCCGGGCCGTTCTGCATTCACCAAAGCCTCTAAGGGAAGCAAATGTATCACATACTACAAAAAGCACAGCCCGTATGAAAGACTATCCGCCTATTACAGATTACATGGCGACCAAGCTCGTCACCTTCAAGCCTGATATGGATATCATGGAAGCGGCTGACATCCTGCTGAAGAAAAGGATATCCGGCGCGCCGGTACTGAATGAAAAGGACGAACTAATCGGCATGCTATCCGAAGTCGATTGCCTGCGCATCCTCATTGAAGGCCCCTACAATCAGGAGCCCTCTTCGCGCAAAAGCACCGTACGCCATTACATGTCTACCGGCATCAAGACCATACGGTCGGACAAAACGATACTCGACGCCGCTATTGAGTTCGTCCACAGCGGCTACAAGCGCCTGCCGGTAGTTGACGGGCAGCAGCTCGTAGGGCAAATCAGCCGCGTAGATGTCTTAAAAGCAGTGCAGAAGATGAAACCATTCATCAAGCACGTACCAGACAGCTGGAAAGGGCGGGAACCGGCTATGCCGGGATTTAAGCAGACCCGCTTCAACAAGAACGCCTGAGTCAAGAACAACTCCACTCCTTCCCATCCCCGTGCCGCTTCCCCGCGGCACGAAAAGGGCGGAAGCGAACACCCCACAGCGATCCCCATCGCTTTCGTCCACCTGACGGCTCACAGCCCCCGCTGTGAGCCGTTCTTCTTTTTAGCCTTTGATCGGAATCGGGCTCAGCTCTCCGCCGCTGCCCAATTGACGCAGCATGCGCCAGTGAATACGCAGTGCCGAGCGGAAAGAAGGCAGCGTGTGGTAGGGCAGGTTATACTCCTCCGCTGTCTCTTTTACAATCTGGCTGATGCGCCGGTAGTGCGTATGGCAAATATTCGGGAACAAGTGGTGCTCCACCTGATAATTGAGCCCGCCCACAAACCAGGACAAAATCCGGTTGTTGGGCGCGTAGTTGGTCGTAGTCATCAGTTGGTGTACCGCCCAGTTGTGCTGCAGCTCGCCCTCGCCGTCAGTGCCAGGGAAGAGCGAAGACTCCATGACGTGCGCAGTTTGGAAAACACAAGCCAGCAGGAAGCCTAACGCGAAGTGCATGATGGCAAAGCCGATCAGCGTCACCCACCAGGATACCGGAGAGAACACAATCGGAATAACCAGCAGATAACCATAGTACAGCACCTTGATAAACAAGAGCTCGGAAAGGGCCCGGCCGAAGGAAATCTCGTGCTGCTCGAGCAAGCCGTTGTCGCGGTAGCGGATGAGCTGCTTGAAATCCTTGGTAGTGATCCACATATGCGTCATCAGGCTGTACAGGAACCAGGCATAAATGTGCTGGAAACGGTGGAACCAGTAGTGCTCCTGTTCCGGGGAAAAGCGCAGCAGCTTGCCGGCGTCGATATCTTCATCCGCGCCGTGTACATTCGTAAAGGAATGGTGCAGGGTATTGTGCTGTATTTTCCAGTTGATGGAAAAACCGCCGATGAAATTGATGACGTAGCCAAGCACAGCATTCACGTACTTATTGCGGCTGTAAGCCCCGTGGTTAGCGTCATGCATAACGGAAAAGCCAATGCCTGCCGTCACGATGCCAAGCAGCGTCCACAGCCCGATCATCAGCCACGGGCTACTGACCCAACCGCCGATGATGCTGGCGTAGATGCCACCAAAGATGGCGAGCAAAACAATGGTTTTAACGACCATAGGGGTATCCGCAAAACGGCTGCGGCCCGTGGTCTTGAAGTAATCGTTTACCCGCTTGCGCAAAGCAAGTGAGAATTCTTTCTGGCCGCGGTCACGGCTGAATTTGATGTCTTGAATGTTCATTAGAAAAGACTGGATAGTATTACGGAAAGTTAATTGCTAATGTTTGTTTGGCTTTTACTGCCTGATGCCGCAAATGGCGAACAACGGAGGGAAAAGACGAAACGAAAAATAAATTCACTCCCAATAAAAGTAAAAAAAGAAAAGCCCCCAGTCCGGAGGCTGATTAAATATGACAGCTATTTTACAGCAGCAGCAAAAAATAAAGCGCACACAGACTGCGCATCAACTGCCTCTTGTTGCTTTCGCAGTTGAGGCCGCCAATGGCACATCCGCGTGCACTTTATTGAGTACAGCTATACCGTCTCAATATCTTCGGGCTCTTTAGCCGATACCGAATCAGCGGATTCCTCCGGAGCATCGACATTATCCGCTTTCCCTTTCTTCTTAGTGAAAGCTACGAGCAAAATCCATACAGGAATTACGATCAGCAGGAAGACCATTAGCAGAAATACTGCCTTGGCTTCCAGAAGGTTAAGCAAAAACATAGGCTTCGTTTTTTGTTTGAGGTACGCTTTTGTACTTCAATAATACGCCGCCCGGCCTGACAGCGGGATGACATTTATCACCCCTGCCTGTGATTAATCCTTCTGCTGCGCTACTTTGACCCGGTTGACGAAGCGGCGGGCCGTGCCTTCGTCTACCGGCTGAATCTCATAGGTATTACCGTCGTCCATCTTGGTAATCAGGTCTTTGCTCTTCATTCCGCCCAGCGCTTCCATAAACTCCGGGTTGTTGGAAGTGATACTCATAATGCCCTGCTTGAAGCCAAAGAAGTAAAAGAAGGTGCTCGGCGATTTGATATAAATATACAGGCGGTCATCTTCGTTCGTCGGCATTTTGTACTCGATGTAGCTCTCCAGCACTTTGTTGAGCGGCTCGCCGTCAATCGAAACGACGCCAACGTCCTTGTCCTTAGACACGAAGGACTGATACTCGGCATCCCATTTCATCGGCAGGCGCGAGAAGAGGAAAGTGTAAGGGTTGATCTTTTCCGGGATATCCAGCACCCCGTTGCCCAGCGTGGAAATAGCCCGCTGCGCATCTTCGCCTTCCGGCAAAAGATTGGCCAATGCTTCGCGGTAAAATGCCAGGTCTGTCAGATAAACGATCGGCTTGGCGTCGAAGCTCATCGACTGTATGTCGTTAGACATGATCTTGAGGAGCTTGTCCGGGATAATCAGTTCTACGCCCGACATAAATTCAGCCTCAATCGGATAGCGCTGTACCTCTTGCTGCATCCCCTGCTGAGATGGATTGGGGATCAGAGAAGCGGTATCAGAAATAATCAGTTCTTCCTGATTGACGATCTCCTCGTAGCGGGACTCCATGACGCCTGCTGCGTCAATGCTCACGTACTGCAGTCCGGTACCGAGATTGAACCGCCCCTTTCCTTCCAGCTTGCCGCTACCGTTGCGGAAGGTGAGTATATTGCCCCGCATGGCATCTCCTGCCACCCGCGCGGAATCCCCAAAGATGAAATTTTCTTTCTGACGGTCGTATTTGAACAGCCCTTTGACCGGCAGTATCTCGCGGTCCTGACGGGTAAAGGTGGGCATCATCACCCGCGGGTAAAGCTCAGCGGTTTCGCGACTCAGGAAAAAACCCGTCATCAGCGGTTCGCCGTTGAGGTTCTTCGGCACATCGTATCGGATGGCCAGGTCATTCTTGTCCGCTTCACTCTGCACAGAGAACCAAAAGCGATGAGGCAGGCGGTCGGAATCAAGGCGGGCAAAACCATCGAAGGCCAGGTTTTTCGTTTCGGCGCTCAGCCGTATAACCCCCTGAAACTCTGTACGCTCGTCGATGTAAAACTCGTCCTCCTCCGTGACTTCGCCCTCTCCGCTTGTCACTACCCGTTTCTCTGAGTAGGACCCCTTGCCTACCGGCTGCCCGACTACGTTGGCAAATTCGATCTCCTGCTCGCGCTCTCCCACATTGTATTCATAAAATCCGCTGCCCTCGTAGTACCGGCGCCCACGCACATCTACCGTAGCGCGCTTGATGACGTGGTACTGATTCAGCGTATCTGCCACAATGCGGGCATTGGTCAGCGTAGCCATTTCGCCATTCCGGCCAATTTCCAGGTAGTTACTGTCCGGATAGACGAAAGCATCAGCAGAAACAATATAAGGCACTCCGCTCACCTTCAGCTCATCCGTTTTCAGGTCGTAAAATGCGTTATCGCCTTCAAAGAAAAGCGAATCCTTGTCCGGATGAATGGAGACAAAACGGCCGGCCCGGTCAGGGTCAGACTGGAAGGTGATGCTCTCATCAGCCATGTCCCAGGTAAATTCATTCATCGACGTCTGATACTGTACAGCGGGCAGCACCGTCTTGAGGTATTCTTCATTGGCTTTAAAAGTGGCCAGCTGCTCATCAAAGTCTACATCGCTTTTGACATTTTTCGTAGACAGGGCGATGTCTTCCAGGTCTTGCGTTTTGATGCGCACCTCCGTGGTGTCCGCCTGAGAGGAGAATGCACCGAAGGAAAACATTTGAGACTCCATCGTGGCAGTGGTCCAGTCAAATACACCACGCCCCTTCAAACCGCCGGGCGTCAGAATGAGCGTGCCGTCCAGCGTATGATCATCTTCCTGGAAAAGCGCGAATGCAGCCTCTTCTGAGGTGATGTACATACTGTCCTGATAAGGGCGCCAGTCGATTTTCACGTCAATACCGCGCACTTTAGGCACTTCCAGCCCTTCTTCCCGGTTTTCTTCCAGGTCAAAACGCTCCGCACTCGCCTTCATCTGCTTGGGCATCCAAATGATGTCTTCGCTGTCAATAGATGCGCCCAGATACAAAACGTTGCCTTTTCCGAGCAGCCCGGAGTTGCTCAGCGCCAGCTCTCCTTTAAAGGTGCCTTTTTCGCGGTAAGCGCCGTAGCCCTCGCCTTCCGTCTCGTGGATAAACCCAAGCGACTCGTCCTCCTGCAGAGATACGACCTCGTCAAAGGGAGGGAATATGTCAGCAGAGAATAAAGTGCCTTCGAACTGCACATCCTCACGGGTATAAAAATCCAGGTGGTTGAAGCTGAACGGATCAACGCGGAAGTAGAACGAATCCCGCTTGTAAGCGCCCTCCTGCGCGCTTTTGTAATCGTAAAAGACGTAGGAAAAGTCCTTGCTCTGCATCGACGGGAAGATGGGGATATCGTCTTTGCCTGATTTATTATTGGGGGCATCAATGAGCAGCACGCCGGTCATATGCTCCAGGCGGGAGCCAATTGAGAGGGCTTCGGGCTGCCCGTCCTTGATGTTGCCGGTAGGTACAAAGAGGTCAAAGAAACGTATAGAGTCCAGATTGAGCTGAAAAGGCTCGTACTCAAAGTGGAAATCCTTCCCTTCCAGCATGGAGAAGCCCGCGAATACCCGCCCGTCGAAGTCCATATCGCGCCCGGTTTTCATCACCAGTTGGTTGCCCAGTGGCATTACCGCTACACGCTGCTTGGCGCTCAGCTCAATTTGCTCTACACCCCGGATGTCGACGTTGCCGGTCTTCAGGTCAATGACCGCATTTGTAGTATCCACTTTAGAGCTTACCCGCAGCACATCATAGTCGATAAGCCCGCGGTGGGCGTCTGCATAGAGGAATACCTTATCCTTCACTTCGACGAGCTCATCGTCCGGATAGTAATTGATGAAGCCGCGAGCCACCATGTCATAGAGCAGGCTCTTGATATTCTCTACGGTGAAGCGGGGGTTGAGCCGCTCCGCTACCGCCTGCGCCTGCAGGAACCGCACGCCTTCCTTATCGTACATCACCTTGAGGATAGCGATTGGATTGACAGAGGCGATATTCTGTAGTTGCTGGTAGTCCCGGTCGGTGAAGAAATTATGCGACTCGAACACCACGTCATCCTTATGCTGAAAAGTCACCTTTTCCCGGCCAATGACGATAGAATCGCCATTCAGGTAAGCCGTCATATTGTCTGCGTAGAGGTTGACGTCGTGCAGCGAGCTGTAGAAGGGGTTTCGGTCACTCGCCCGTTCGCCCCGCGACAGGGTCATCTCCCGCTCATTAATTTCAAAGCGCACATCCACCGAGGGGTGGTAGATACTGTCTTGCCCGAAGTACAGTACCCCCTCCACTCCCTGCCCGGAGATCCGTTCTTCCCGGCGGATGGTGAACAGCTCGGATGCCCCCTTGAAGGAAGCCCGGCTATTGGCGTCTGTAATTGCAATGCGGGCGGGGTTTTCTTTGCTTCCCAGGCCGTACATCGTGGTACCGTGCAGGCGAAACCCGCCTTCGTACACAATCCCCTCCCCGATTTTATCTACCTGAAGGCGCTCTGTAGACTCAAAGCGCGGGAATGAGCTGCCGACGGCTTCACTGCCGGAGACCAGCTTATCGCTAAAAACGCCGGCTACCGCCCGGTTGCCGAAGTAGGCCGGGTAATGCATTTTGGCAGATTCTACCCGGTAAAGGCTCTTGATGGCTTCAAATTCATAGGCGCCCAGCTCCGCGTACACATCGCGGTCCAGCCCGTGCCGCTCCCAGGTCACTATGCCGCCATTGCCATGCCACATCCGGTCTACCGGCTCGAAGTATCCGGAGGTCTGCTGAATATAAATGGAGTCCGAACGCCGCTGTGCCATCAGGTCGAGTTTTTCGAAGCGCACTACCGGCTTGTCTTCCTGATATTCAAAGGTAAAGTCGTCCGTCATAGCGTACCAGGAGGTACCACCGGAATCGGAATACCGCAGCGCACGGTTGTCAAAAAACTGGCCGGAAAACTGCAGGAAATCATTGTACAGCCGCACCCGGTCGAGCTCAGCCAGCATCTGGTCCAGGACGCTGTGCCATTCGGTAAACAGCTGCCCGGGGTCGGCGGTATTGGAGATCTTGGTCAGGGCGTGGAGATAATTCTGGAAATACGGCCCGGCTGTCATATTCTGCTCCAGCATAGCGTTGCCGGTCTTTAGGATCTGCTGTATTTGCGTTTCATCAAAAACGCCGCTGCTGAATACCTGCTCAAATTCCTGGAAAGCGTCTTCCAGTACTTCGCGCTTGCTGGAAGTCATGTATTCTTCCAGCTGACGCATGAATTCTTTATGGTCTTCAGAAAAGCGTTCTAAGCGCTGCGCCTGCACGAAGGTGATACTGCCGAGCAGAACAAACAGAAGGGTGTATACTTTGGTCATGCCTGTGTGTTATTTCGAGAATCTGAGGCAGCACCAGTCTTCGCGTCGCCAGCTGCCGGACTTTTTAAAGCCCTGGGCTGCAGCACTTTGCTCCACTAAAGCCTGGTCTGCCGCTAAAATGCCGGAAACCAGCAAAATACCGCCGGCTTCGAGGCGTTCATATAACGCAGGCAGACTGTCTAATATTACGTTTCTGTTAATGTTAGCCAAAATTATGTCGTAGCTCCGCTTTGGCACTACCGACAAGTCACCGAGGTAAGCCTTCAGCTGCGGTGCCCCGTTGCGCAGTGCGTTGGCTTGCGTGCGCTCGAAGGCACTGTCTTCAATATCCACTGCATCAATTTCCGCAGCCCCCATTTTGGCCGCCAGGATAGCGAGCACCCCGGTGCCGCAACCGTAGTCGAAGACAGCGGCATCCTGCATTTGCTCCTGCTCCATGGCCTGTATCATCATATAAGTAGTGGCATGGTGGCCGGTACCGAACGCCATTTCCGGGTCAATGACAATTTCGTGCTGCACACCGGGCATCTCCGGGTGGAAGGTCGCCCGCAGCCCACAGAACTGGCCGACCTGAATGGGCTCGAAACTGGCTTCCCAGACTGCATTCCAGTTTTGGTAGGGCACCACTTCCCGCTGATAGCTGAGGCCGAGTTGCTGAATAATGGCATCCAACTGAGCTTGCAGCCGGGGCCCGTAGTCCGCCTCGGGCAGGTAAGCCTCCAGGCCCTCCTCCGTCTCCTCGAAGGTATCAAAGGGTAGTTCGGACATAAACGCCAGCGCCATCTCGCGCTGCGCTTCCGCTACTTTTATGGTAAACCGGTAGTATTCCATCTTTTGCTATTCCTTTCCGTATACTTCGCCACGCGCTGCCTTGAGCGTATTCATCAGCAGTGACACTACCGTGAGTTGTCCGACGCCGCCCGGCACCGGAGTAATCATAGCAACTTTGTCTTTCACGCCTTCAAAATCCACATCTCCGCAAAGGCGGTAACCTTTTTCCCGCTCGGGCGCATCCACGCGATTGATGCCCACATCGATCACCACAGCGCCATCCCTGACCATATCTGCGGTCACAAACTCAGGGATACCGATTGCCGCCACCAGAATATCTGCCCGCCGGATATGCTCCTGCAGGTTCTTCGTACGGCTGTGGCAGAGCGTTACCGTGGCATTGCCGGGCTTTGCTTTTCGCGAAAGCAGAATACTCATCGGCGTACCCACGATGTTGCTGCGGCCGAGTACAACCACTTCCTTGCCTTCGGTATCGATATCATAACGGCGCATCATTTCGAGCACGCCGGAAGGGGTAGCCGGCAGGTAGCAGGGCAAGCCCTGTGCCATGCGGCCAAAATTGGCAGGGTGGAACCCGTCTACGTCTTTTTTGGAGTCGATAGCGAGCGTGACTTTTTCCTCATCAATATGGCCGGGCAGCGGCAGCTGCACGATGAACCCGTCTACGGCATCATCTTCGTTGAGCTGCTGTACAATCTGCAGCAGTTCTTCCTCAGAAACATCTGCGGACTTGCGGATGAGGGAGGACTGGAAGCCGACTTTTTCGCAGGAGCGCACTTTGTTGCGGACGTACACCTGACTCGCCGGGTCGTCGCCCACGAGTACAGCGGCCAAATGTGGTGCCCGCTTCCCTGCTTCGGTCATTTTCCTGACTTCTTCTGCCAGCTCGGCCCGTATGGTTTTCGCTAATTGTTTTCCGTCTAGTAACTGCATAGGCTTTTTCGTAAGGGTGATGATAAAAGATGACAGCCAGCCAGGTGGATACCGGCGGGCGCGATAGTGGTAAGCAATGATGAAGCCGGCTACTTTACGCTGTTGGCACGGCTGATTTCTTTGACCTTTTCGACATCAAGTGGCTTTTCGATGAAACCTTTTACTAATGGGTTGGTCTTTGCACGCTGTGAATCTTCCGGGTCGATAGAAGAGGAAACGATGTATATTGGAAAATCAATAGCGGAAGCACCCAGCAATTCGGACAGCGCATCCAGAAAAGCCCATCCATTCATCACAGGCATATTGAGGTCGAGCAGCATCAAATCCGGTTGCTCCTGCTTCAGCAAGGTGAGGGCTTCTTCAGCATTTTTAAACGATTGGATGTCGGCATCTGGAAAGACCCGCTTTAGACTAAACTGGGCGGTAAGCAAAAATATCTTGTCATCATCCACCAGATAAATCCTATCGAAAGATCTCATACTTAGGTCTGATTAGAAAATCAAGGCAAAAGATAAGGCCAAAATCTTAAACGCCATCAATGCGGCCCCAATTTTGCAAAATTTTAATACAAAATAGGTAAATTCTGCTGCTTAATCTGTGACGCGGACCAGCTTAGGCTTTTGGTCCTCCAGGTAGCCGACAGACTCCAGCAGCAGGCCCTGCATACTGGCCACCCGCTGGAACTCACCGGACTGATCCGGCGCAACCGCTACCAGCAGCCCGCCGCTTGTTTGCGGGTCGGCCAGCAAAAACCGCTGCCGGTCGGTAAGCGGAGCTATCTTATGGCCGTAGCTGTCCCAGTTGCGGTGGGTACCTCCCGGAATGCACTTTTCTTCCAGATAGTAATCCAGTATATCACGGTCGATAAAAGGCACCTTGCTGAATTCGATCACTGCGCTTAGCCCGCTCGCTTCGCACATTTCACTGAGATGCCCCAGCAAGCCGAAGCCCGTTACATCCGTCATTGCATGCACGTAAGGCAGCGGTGCAAAAGCGGTGCCCGCCTTATTCAGTTTGACCATATTATCCCGGGCCAGGGTGGCGTGTGCTTCCTGTAGTTTCTTTTTCTTTTGAGCTGTACTGAGTATGCCCACGCCGAGGGGCTTGGTCAGGAAAAGCCGGTCGCCGGACTTAGCGCTGCTGTTTTGCTTCAGCTGCGACTTATCGACTCGCCCCGTAACGGCCAGCCCGAAGATAGGCTCCGGGCTGTCGATACTGTGCCCTCCAGCCAGGGGGATTCCGGCTTCCTGACAGGCTTTACGCCCTCCCCCGATCACCTTGTTGGCTACCTCCGGCGGCAGTTTATCTATGGGCCAGCCCAGGATGGCGATAGCGACAAGGGGCGTGGCGCCCATTGCGTATATATCGCTGATCGCGTTGACGGAAGCGATGCGCCCGAAATCTTCCGGGTCATCTACAATAGGCATGAAAAAATCGGTAGTGCTCACTATGGCAGTACCGTCTCCTAAATCTACAGCGGCAGCATCGTCCCGTTTGTCATTGCCTACCAGCAGATTGGGGAAGTGGAATGCTTCTGCCTGATGCTGCAGGATGCGGTCGAGGACTTTGGGGGATATTTTACAGCCACAACCTGCGCCGTGGCTATACTCTGTCATTTTATAATCGGCCATGGAAATGCGTTGGTTTCTACGTATTCTATTAATTGTTGGGCAATCTGCTCAGGGGGGGCGTCGCCAACGGATAGAAGTATAAGTGTATTACCGGCGCGTTTGTTTTCAGTATGGTATCGATATGCTTTATCGTAGTACTGCAGAGCGATGCGTGCAGCCGTTTTGTAGTCCTGATTATCCAAAGCTTCCAGTGCCGCCTTAAGGTGTTGCCCGCCCAGACGTTTGCCGATGCGCTCAAAGGCTTCTGCCAGCTCTTCCGGCGGAAAAGCCGCGTACTGTACCACGAGGCGGTCAAGCCGGCTGTCCAGGCTCACTTCGAGGTCAAAAAGCGGTGCTGCCGCCATCTGCTTCCAAAAGCCTTCCGGCAAATAAACCCGCCCAATGGCGCGGCTTTCGTTCTCAATCCAGACACGGCGGCTGAGGTCCAGTTCGCGCAAGCGCTGGTACAGCAGGTTTTCAAACTGCACTACCGTAGGCTGCCGGGCTTCTCCCAGAGCACCGAAAGAGGAGCCTTTGTGGTTGGCCAGCCCCTCCAGGTCGACAATCTGCTCGCCGGCCTGCTCCAGAGCGTACAGTATCTCGGTTTTACCCGCCCCGGTCGGGCCGCCTACGATGAGCAGCGGGTACCTTTGCTCCGCTACCTGCTGCCGCAAATACTGCCGGTATGCTTTGTAGCCACCCTGCAGGACCTGCACCTCGTAGCCCCCCTTTTCCAGCAGCCAGCCTACACTGCTGCTGCGCTGCCCGCCTCTCCAGCAGTGCACCATCAGCCGCTTGCCAGAGGTGTGCTTATCTGCCTGCTCGATGAGCCAACGCATCTTCGGGCCCACAATTTCCAGGCCCCGCAGCAGCGCCTCCCGGGGGCTGCGCTGCTTGTACAGCGTGCCGACTTCCGCCCGCTCCTCATTGGAAAATAAGGGCAGGTTGACTGCGCCGGGGATGTGGGATTCTTCAAATTCCGCCGGCGTACGGACGTCAAACAGCGGCATCTTGCCTAATTGCTGCAACGCCTGTTCCGGCTCTATATATGTTGCCAAAAGATGATGTTATGATTCCTAAACGTAGCCTTAGTCTTCTTCCCAGGCCATGCTGCGCTTTACCGCCTTTTTCCAGCCGTCGTACAGCCGCTTGCGGTCCGCTTCTTCCATATCCGGCTCAAAAGCCTGGTCCAATTGCCACTTTTGCTGCAGCTCACCGGGCTTCCAGTAGCCGGTAGCCAGGCCCGCTAAGTAGGCAGCGCCCAGTGCCGTAGTCTCGATGATGCTCGGGCGCTCTACCCGCACGTTGAGGATGTCGGACTGAAACTGCATCAGCAGGTTGTTCGCGCTCGCACCGCCGTCTACCCGCAACGCCCGCAGCGGCAGGCCCGCATCCTTTTCCATCGCGTCCAGCACATCCCGAGTCTGATAAGCCAGCGATTCCAAAGTGGCACGGATGATGTGCGCTTTGCTCGTGCCCCTCGTCAGGCCCAATATAGCGCCCCGTGCGTACATATCCCAATATGGCGCTCCCAAACCGGCGAAGGCAGGCACTACATAAACGCCGTCCGTATGCGGCACTTTCATAGCGTAGTATTCTGAGTCCGGCGATTCATCGATAATCTTGAGGCCGTCCCGCAGCCACTGTACCGCCGCCCCGGCTATAAACACACTGCCTTCCAGCGCGTACTGCGGCTCGCCTTCCGGCCCGCAGGCCAGCGTAGACACCAGGCCTGACTTGGAGTGCACCAGTTCGTCACCGGTGTTCATCAGCATG
>CAJXXJ010000041.1 GCA_913062745.1 uncultured Phaeodactylibacter sp. | reverse complement strand
ACCCCCAAACTTCCGGCGGCCTGAGCGAAAAAGAAAGCGTGCAGCTGCGCATCCGCAACTTTGGGCTATTCCCGGCCAGTGGGATTTCAGTAGGTTTTGCGCTTGATGGCACACTGATAGCCGGGGAGCAGCTCAACGACACCCTTCCGCCGGATGGCAGCCTGGTGTACACCTTTACGCCTACGGTGGATTTATCAGAAATCGGGGTTTACGACTTTCAGCTTTTTGCCACGCTGGCGGAGGATAGCAACCCACTCAATGACACCCTGCTGGTACGCATCGAGCAGCTGCCCCGCAATGATGCGAGTATTGCCGGAGTAGTTTTGCCGGATGGCGTCATCTGCTCCGATTCAGTGCTGGCAAGTATAGAGCTGGCTAACGAAGGGACCGACACGCTGTTTAGCGCAAGCGTGAGCTATACGCTGAATGGCAACACCACTGTACTTGACTGGGAAGGCGTGCTGCCCCCCGGCAGCGAAGAAGAACTGATTGTCCACCTCAGCCCTGTGCTATCCGGCACGAATACCCTGGAACTGTCTGTCAGCATGCCCAATGGACTTCCCGATGAACGCCCCGGCAACGACGAAGCATCCTTAGGGTTTCCGGCCAACCCCGGGGGGCGGGAGGTGCTTGTCCGGCTGATTACCGACGACTTCCCCAATGAGACGAGCTGGGAACTGGCTACAGCGGAAGGCGAAGTAATCCTGGAAGCCGGGCCCTTCCCGGAGGACAATACGATATATGGCCGGACACTCTGCCTGTCGGATGGTTGCTACGAGCTGCGGCTGTTTGACAGTTTTGGAGACGGGCTGCTCGGTCCGCCGCCCGGGGCGCTCAGCATATCTGCCGGCGATACCCTACTGGCGGCCTTGCTGAAGGAAGAGGTGAATTTCGGCACTGAAAAGCGGTTTCTGTTTTGCCTGCCGTTCACCTGCCTGCTGGATATCGCGGTAGATACCGAAAAGGAAAGCGCTCCCGGTGCCAATGACGCTGCCCTGCTCGTCACCGTGGAGAACGCGGTCCCGCCTGTTTCCTACAGTGTGGACGGCGGGCAGACGTTTCAGGATGAGGCGCTGTTCCTAAACCTGCCGGGCGGTACTTACGAAGTATTGGTTCGGGATGGTAACGGGTGCGAGCAGCAATTGCAGGTGGATATTCCTACCTGTAACCTGATGCTGAGCGCTGAGGTACTAAACACGCCGGCCGGTGTCAGTGAGGGGCAGATAGAGGTATCCGTAGAGGGTGGTAGCGGCACGCTGCTTTACAGCCTGGACGGTTTCAATTTCCAGGCCGGCAATACATTTTCCGGGCTAGCGGCGGGCGACTACACCGTTTTTGTACGCGATGGCATCGGCTGCACTGCCCGCCTTGAGCTCACTATTGAGATCGCATCTTCGGTAAAAAACCACTTTGCCGGAAGGCAATTACAGTTGTGGCCCAACCCCACCGATGGCTTTGTTCGTCTTAAACTTGTAGGATACACCCGTTCGGACTTTTTACCCTTTTCGGTTTTTGACAGCAAAGGAAGAGTGGTCCGGCACGGCGAGCTGGTGCGCTACGGCGACATTACGGAAGGAGTCTGCTCGCTTTACGGGCTTCCCTCCGGCACTTACTGGCTGCGGCTGGCCAGCCCGGTGGACGCACAATTATTCAAAATCATTAAACACTAACCTTTATTGACATGCTAAAAAAAATCATCATTGCAGCGCTGCTGCTTAGCACGGCGCTCTCTCAATCTGTATCGGCACAGACGGATGTAGGCGCCTCACCGGTCTTGCTGCTCGTGCCAGCTTTATCCGCTTCTGTAGAGCAGGGGATTAATGACTTCTGGGGTGTGGAGGGCAATTTATTTGCAGCGGAAGGCGGATTGCTGCTAACCGTAGCCGGCAAGCACTATCTCAGCCCCAAGCGGGGAGCTGACCGGTTCAACATCGGCTTATTTCTGGGGGGCGCCTCGGAGCTCGGGGCAGGTGGCGGTTTTCTGTTTGGCTATAAAGCCGTCTCTGAAAAGAACCTGCTGTTTGACATCGGCCTGGGGGTGGGCCGTACAATAGGCGGAGAAGGCATTATTCCTTATTTTAAGATCAACTTTGGCTACCGCTTTGGAGGCGACGAAACCGGAGAGCTCCCGTAATGGAGGGCCGGGCCCTGCATATTGACCTCAACTGCGACCTGGGCGAAAGCACGCACGAGCGGCCGATGCCGGAGCAGGAAGCTTTGTTCCCCTACCTGACTTCCTGCAATATTGCCTGCGGGTTTCACGGGGGAGACCCGATTTTCATCGAAAAGGCTATCAGGCTGGCCTTGCAGCACGGGCTGCGCATCGGGGCACACCCTTCCTATCCGGACCGTGCCTACTTTGGCCGCCGGGATATGGAACTGCCGGCGGACGAACTACGGGCAGTCATCCGCTATCAGGTAGCGGCCCTAAGCGGCATGGTGGAAAGCCTCGGCGGGCAGTTAGCTTACGTAAAACCGCACGGGGCACTGTACAACCGGATGGCTTACGAACATGCGGTAGCAGAACCCGTACTGGAGGCTGTTCTTAGCCTGGGCGCCGGGCTAAAACTCATGGGCCTGGCGGGCAGCCCGCTGGCTGACTGGGCAAGACAGGCAGGTTTGGATTTCATACCGGAGGCTTTTGCAGACCGGCGCTATACTGCGGACGGGAGGCTGGCCTCGCGTTCCCTCGGCAGGGCTGTTATCGAGCAGCCGGCGGAAGCGGTGCAACAGGCTCATGCCATCATTACGGGAGGTGCCATACGGACGCTGAACGGTGCGCCCATCCGACTGCAGGCCCGTAGCCTCTGCCTGCACGGTGATCACCCGCAGGCACTGCAGATCGCACAAGCGCTGGACGAGCACTTTTCCGAGCAGGGTATCCAAAAACGGGCGCTATGAAAATTATGCCTTACGGCTCCTCGGCACTGCTGGTACAGATGGAGCAACGCATCGACCCGGCCACCCACGATAAGGTGGTACGGCTTGATGAAGCGGTGGCCACGCAAAACTGGGCGGCCGTACGCTATACCATCCCGGCCTACTGCTCCCTCACAATTGGCTATGACCCTGCGGTTACTGCTTTCGCAGAAATGAAAAAGGCGGTGGAAGCGCTTTGGGCCCAACTCCCCCCTGCCAGCCGCCGTACTGCCCGGCGCATTCGCATCCCCGTTTCTTACGATGACGAACATGCGCTGGACAAGGAGCGGATAATGGAGGCTGCCCAACTTGAATGGGAGGAAGTCATCCGGTTGCACCAGGAGCCAGTGTACCGGGTCTACATGATTGGTTTCCTGCCTGGTTTCCCCTATCTGGGCCGCTTACCGGAGGCTCTTCGGTCAAAGCGCCTGTCCGTACCTCGCAAGCGGGTACCCGCGCTGTCTGTCGGCCTGGCGGGCTTACAGACCGGCATTTACCCCTTCGAGGCACCCGGTGGTTGGCTGATTATCGGGCGGGCGATGGCCCCGGTTTTTGAGCCGGAACGGCGAGAGCCTTTTTTGCTGCGTGCGGGGGATGAGGTGGTTTTTGTGGAAAACAGGAAGGATAGGAATACGGCTCGTTTTGATTACACTGATCCTCCTGATCGCTAAGCGCGGCCTGGCAGGGCCAAGGGGCCAAGAATCCAAGAGTGCCAAGTTTTCAAGTGGCCCGGCGGCAACCCCGGGGGTGATACTGCCGGGGAGGGCCAAAGGTCTTGATGCTTGGCACACTTAGAACTTGGCACACATAGCATCTTTAGTTATCGTCGATACGGAATGGCTTGGCGTAGAAAATTGCCCGCAGCTTGATGGGGTCATCCACATCTTTATTAAAGGTCTGCGGAGAACGGTTGTAGATGATGGTGTAGATATTAGCGATCAGCTCATTGATATCATTGAAGCTCTCCTGCAGTTCGTCCACATTTTCTGCCTCTACGAAAGAGCGGTCGTTGCTCGCCAGGCTTTTGAGGTAGTTGGTATTGTACTCCAGCCCTTTGCCCTTGAGGCCAATCATGTAGCGCGGGAAGCTTGATTCCATAATCGCCTGCTGATTGCCGGTCGGGTTATTGGAGCCGTTGTCATTGCCATCGGTGAATGCGACCAGCACTTTGTCATCCACCTCTACCTGTGTTTCTTCCAGTGCTTCCAGGCCCGCAAGGATACCGTCGCTCAGGCGGGTGAAAGTCTGCGCATCAAGGTCCGGATAGGGGAAGCTGTTGATGGCGTTGATGATATCTGACAATTCATTCGTGAAGGGGTAGGTGATTACCGTGTCTGCAAAGAGCGTCAGGCCTACAAAGCTTGTAGAGCTCGTGGTGCCGCCAAGTACCTGCTCAGCGAAGTCGATTGCGTACTGCTTGACCTTTTCGCGGTCCTCGCCCAAAGAGCTACTGACATCGAGGCAAAGCATGGTCGCGAGGTTAGTTTCTGAAAACTCTTCCTGATTCTTAAATTCCGTCTGCTCAAACCAGCGGTCGCTGCTCGGGCGGGACTCATCAAATTCTTCGATAGTTACACATTGCGCTGTGTAGTTGAAGTCATTGCCAATCAGCCGGATGTTGGGGATTCGGATCACCATAGTGTTGTTTACAATTTCCGGTGTAAACATCGTAGCGTCGTACTTCACGCGGTCGTCCGTACGGAAGGGGATGATTTCCACGGACGGCTCTTCTCCCTGATAGTTGGTATAGTCAAAACGAAGGATAATGGCATCATCGGCAGTGACATCCGTACAGCTTGGGTCCGGGATTTCGTCCGGGTTCGCATTGATCGGATTATCATTTTTGTCATTGTTGCAGCTGCTGAAGGCGAGCAGGGCTGCTGTGGCCATTACGGCGAGCGATAAGAGTGGGATGGTCTTCATAACTAGCTTCTTTTAAAAGGTTTTTGGTCCTCTGGTTCACTTCCAGAATGCAATTATAACTGCATTTGTGCACCGTTTATTCCCATGCCCCTCTTAAAGTTTTTTTAAAAAAGCCGGGTAAGAAGGTGAAGGTTGGTTTTATTGAGCTTACCCTTTTTCCCCCTATCCCCTTCTCTGCCGTGCCGCCTCGTACAGCATCATGCCGGCTGCTACGGATACGTTTAGCGAATCGGTCTGCCCGGATTGAGGAATAATGAAAGTAGTATCCGCCTGCCGGGCGATAGGCGCACTAATCCCCTCCCCTTCTGCCCCCAGCACAAAAGCCACAGGCCCGCGTAAGTTGAGCTCCGACAGCGGTTGTTCTGCCTGCAGGTCGCTGGCTAACACTTGGATTCCGGACAATTGCAGATACTCTACTGCGGCCATCAGGCTGGTTTCCCGGCAAACGGGGATGGTATTCAGAGCGCCGGCGCTGGCTTTCATCGCCTCGGCATTGATCAGCGCGGTATTTTTCTGCGGCACGACCAGTGCATGTGCCCCCATAACCTCAGCGGAACGGGCGATAGCACCGAAGTTGCGCACGTCGGTCACACTGTCTAACAGGACCAGCAGCGGTGTTTCAGAACGCTCGTATATGCCCGGTAAAATATCTTCCAGGCGGTAGTATTTGACCAAGGCCTGAAAGGCCAATACGCCCTGATGGTTTTGCCCGCTGGCCAGCCGCTTGAGCCGGTCTTTGGGGACCACCTGCAGGGGAATACCTGCCGCTTTGCAAAGTTGCCGAAGTTCCTTTTCCATTTCTCCGCGTATGCCCTGCTGCAGCATTACTTTATCAAGGGAGACTCCACTTTTGAGCGCATCTACTACCGGATGACGCCCGTAGAGCAAATTATTATTGTTTGTTTTCGCCATAGAAAGGCAAAGATCGTGCATTTTGCCCGACAAATAGAGCATTAGTCCAACAGATATTATATTCTGCTATCCAGGGACAATGCCTAATCTCCTTTTTTGTCTATTTTTGGCTTGCCCCGGATAACCACACCTATTTTATTTTAGAACACAACTTTGTCGATAGTATGAAGAGGACTTTTACGAAAAGTACATTAGTGCTTTTAATGGCACTAGGTATGACTACATTGGCTTTCGCCCAACAGCAAGGCCCGCTAAACATAGCACTCCGCTACCTGGAGCAAAACTACGATCAGTGGGAGCTCACGGAGCAGGACATTCAGGATGTGGTGCTGCGCGACCGCGTATACAGCAAGCACAACGGCACTACCCACTTTTATTTCAATCAGCGACACGAAGGCATTGAGGTGTACAACGCTATCAACGGCCTGCACGTGCAAGATAACGAGGTAAAGTTTGCCACCAACCGCTTCGTTGCTGAGCTGGCCACTAAAGTAAATACCACCCAACCTTCCCTGAGCCCGCAGGAAGCAATCATTGCCGCCGCCAAGTACTACGGCCTGCAGCCACAGAGTACACTGCGCCTGAAAAAGGAGGAGGAAAACCTGTTCACCTTCTACGGCGGGGAGTTTTCTAACTCTGACATCAACGTGGAGCTGGTGTACCAGCTGGAAGAAGACGGCAACGCCCGCCTCGCATGGGATCTGGCACTCGACATGCCCACAAGCGTGGATTACTGGAGTGTACGCGTAGACGCGCTTTCCGGCCTCATCCTGGATGAGATCAACTGGACGGTGAAGTGTAGCTTCCACACGGCAAGCCATCAGCACAGCACCGACTGCGGTGTCCATGAGGCAAAGCCCAGCATCCCGCTGCGCCAGGCCCTGATCGAAGAAAGCCTGAACACCGATGGCGCAGTCTATAACGTTTATCCGGTACCTTACGAAAGCCCGAACGACGGGCCACGCGAGCTGGCCGTTAACCCGGCGGACACCCTGGCTTCTCCCTTTGGATGGCACGATACAGATGGCGTGGAAGGCCCCGAATTCACCATTACCCGCGGCAACAACGCCCATGCCTACCTCGACCTCATGGATGACAACACCTCTATGGGCGATGAGCCCGATGGTGGTGAAGAACTGATCTTTGACTTCCCGCTCGACCTGATGCTGGAGCCGGATCAGTACCGGGAGGCTGCCGTTACGCAGCTGTTCTACATGACGAACATGATGCACGACATCACCTACTACTACGGCTTTGACGAAGAGGCCGGCACCTTCCAGGCCAACAACTACGGCAATGGCGGTGCGGGTAACGACCCGGTCATTGCACAGGCACAGGACGGCAGCGAACTACCAGCCCCGAACCTGAACAACGCCAACTTCGCCACCCCGCCGGACGGCAACAGCGGCCGCATGCAGATGTACCTCTGGAACAGCAACTCCAGCGTCTTTACGGTGAACAGCCCGCAATCTATTGCCGGCGGCATCACTGTGGGTACCGCCAACTTCGGTCCGCCCATCGATACCACTCCGATAACGGCAGAGGTAGTCGTGGTGGATGACGGCAGCCTGCAACCTTCTCTGGGCTGCGAGAGCCCTGTCAACGGCGATCAGCTGGCAGGTAAAATAGCATTGATTGACCGTGGCGTTTGCGAATTCGGGCTTAAAGTGCTGAATGCACAGCAAGCTGGTGCGATTGGCGCGATTATCTGCAACTTTGAAAATGCAGTCATCAACATGGCCGGCGGTGCCGTGGGCGGACAGGTATCTATCCCGTCCGTATTCATGCAAAACTCCGACTGCCAGGCAATCCGGCAGTTTGCCGGCAACGGCCTGGTGGTTACCATGCAGGTACCTTCGGATACGGGTCCGCAGCTGATCGATGGCGACCTCGACAACGGCATCATCGCCCACGAGTACGGCCACGGTATCTCCAACCGCCTGACCGGCGGCCCTTCTGCTGCCGGCTGCCTCGGCAACGACGAGCAGATGGGCGAAGGCTGGAGCGATTACTTCAGCCTGGTGACTTCTGCGAAAGAAGGCGACACCGGCGAAATGGGCCGTGGCATTGGTACCTTCGCACAGCGTCAGCCGTCTTCCGGCCCGGGTATCCGCCGTCAGCGTTACTCTACGGATATGAATTTGAACGATCAGGTGCTGGATGACATCATCGGTACGGGCGCGCCTCACCCGCTCGGCGAAGTCTGGGCCGTCGTCAACTGGGATCTGTACTGGGCCCTGGTAGACGAATACGGCTGGGACCCGGACGTAAAGAACGGCACCGGCGGCAACAACATCGCGATTCAGCTCTTCATGGACGGCATGAAGCTGCAGTCCTGCTCTCCGGGCTTTGAGGATGGCCGCGACGCTATCCTGGCAGCGGACCTGCTGAACTACGACGGCATTCACGAGTGCCTGATCTGGGAAGTCTTCGCCCGCCGCGGCATGGGCTTCTTTATGGACCAAAACAGCAGTAACAACCGTAACGACAACGTACAGAACTTTGATACCCGCCCCGAGTGTATCCGCGAGCTGAAGATCGTCAAGGAAGCCACCGACTTAATTGCACCCGGCGGCACTATCGAGGTCAGCCTTACCGTAACCAACCACAAGGGCGAGCCGGTGAGCGGCGTGATCGTCGAAGATCTTCTCCCGGCGGGTACTTCCTTTGTAGCAGGTAGTGAGTCCGGCGCGGAGGCGACCACCTCTGCTTCTGCAGTATCCTTCGAAATTGGCGAAATGGCAGACGGAGATGTAGTCACCATCACTTACAGCCTGGAAGCGGACGAAGCGGTATTCTCCACCCTGCAGTTTGAAGATGATGTGGAAAGCGGCGGGCTCGGCCCCTGGTTCTTCGACAACATCGACGATACCGGTTCAGAAATCTGGCAGATCTCTGACCTTGATGCAGTAAGCGGCGAGCGTTCCTGGTATGTGGAAAATGTGGAAGCCGAGAACGATCAGGTACTTTTCCTGCAGCAGCCGCTGGAAATCGTTGGCTCACAGCCGGTGCTGCGTTTCACCCACCGTTTTGATACGGAAGCGCGGGTAGACGGCGGCTTCATCGAGTTCTCTACCGATGGGGTATTCTGGACCCGGGCAGAAGAGCAGGTATTCCGCAACGGCTACCGTGGCCCACTGGCGTACGGTACCCTGGCCATTCCTAATGTGAATGCCTTTACCGGCAGCGAAGACTGGATGACCTCTTATGTAGATATGAGCGAATTCGTCGGCCAGGAAGTCAACTTCCGTTTCCGCTTTGCCAGCGATGAAACCGGTATTCCTAATGCTGTTAATCCAGGCTGGTTTGTAGACGATATTCAGGTGCTCGATATGGTCAACTTTGACACCGAAGCCTGCGTGATGTCCGATCAGGGCGACATGGCCTGTGATCAGGCACCGGAGCGCGGTACCATCGTAGACGTAGCCGCCACGACAAATACCATTGATCAGCTGCCGCAGGGCAGCGTCAAGGTCTTCCCGAACCCGGCCAGCGACCTGGTGAATGTAGCAATCGACCTGGAGCAGGCAGCGCCCGCCGTCATCAGCGTAATGAGCATGGACGGCCGCCTGTTGCAGCAGCAGCGCATCGCACTTGACGGTGCTGCACAGATCGTGCCGCTGCAGGTGAGCCAGCTGCCGGCTGGTATGTATATGATTAAAGTACAGGCAGGTAGCCGTACTTCTGTAGAAAAAGTGGTGCTGCGTTAATCCAGTACCCGGTTTACTTGTTGTTATAGTCTGACAATTTAAGTTTTGTGGAAATCATGACGCCGCTATTTTTTCGGCTATTGAGTCAAAAAACGTAGGCATAGCCTAAGCTACGGCGAGGCTTTTTGGCGAAAAGAGGCGGAAAAAGAGCAAGTTCTTGAATCCCGACATTCATCGTCGGGGTCAGGGTTCACAAATCTTGGGTTGTCAGACTATAAACATCAGAGCAGCGTTCCCTGCGGGGAGCGCTGCTCTTGTTTTACACTCGCTGAATACAAATACATGGAAAAGAAAGCGCAACTTGAACTTTACTTTTGGTTATTCACCGCGGTACTGGCCGCCGGCGTACTGCTGCCTATCCTCACCCGTCTGCCGGATTACCCCTTCTTGTTCGTCAACATCATATATATCATCGTGGCGGTCACGATGACGCGCTACATCTTTTTGCTCGAGCACACCTTTCTGGCGTACCGCCAACGGCTGAAGGTAGTCGTCTTCTTCCTGTTCATCCCACTGGTTTTCTACCTCATTCAGGAACTGAACTACTTTCAAACTTTTTTGGATGAGGAAGGCCAGGAGGCTATCGTCGGCCGCCTGCCCTTTGATCAGCGCGGCAGTATGCTTACTTACATCCGCTCGGAGATTATCCTGTTTGGCGTTGCAGCCGTTATCAGCACCATCGTGCTGGGCTTCCGCCTGCTGATTTCGGTTTGGCGGCTGCGGAACCGGGGGAAGGTTTAGGGAGACAAGAAAGCGTATGCTTTGTAATTTAGCTCAGCTCAAAACCAGAGTAAGCTGCCCAAACTAAAAAGTCCGCACTGCGCAAATATTATGAGTATTGGCTTTGTTGGAAGCAGCCGTTTCAGTTCCTGTGGTTTCACTAAAGGAAACTCTCCATGCAGCTACGTTATTGTACTCCGTCGAACTCCAATATGGAAAGGTAGTTTCATAAAAACCAAACCCATTCCTCTGCAAATTAACATGTACTTTTATCAGTTCCCCTCTTGAAGGTAAATGCCAGTCCGGACCTAATTCGCGACAAATTTGAGCGGCTACTGGGCGGTTAGGGTTGTGCCAGTTAGATGTTTGGCACATCTCTTCGAGAATCCGGTCTGTATTTCCTGCCCCGTCTCCTATTCGGGCACCTAGAATACGATCATCTTCCAGCCATTGATCAAAGAAGCAGAGATGTGAAGTAGTGATACTATCGGGACAAAGGGTTACATCATTCAAGCCAGGGAGGTTTTCGGCACCACACCCCCAGTCAAATCTATTAAGACCACCCAAGTTTTCCGGCCAGGCCACTAAGCCCTCCAAGTCCGGATATTCATCATGAATATCCACGAAGCAAATTAGCCCCCGTTTATATAACTTTCCATAAATGTGGTGCAGAGGCACCCCACCTTCATAAATTTCTTTAGGCGTATAGCCTTGCTCTAGCAAAAACTCTACGCGGTTGGAGTCCAATAACTCACAGTGTGCTCCGATAAAACCTTCCGGACAATCGCAGATGCCATTTGCACAGGTGCCACCGTTCTGGCAGTCTACTTCTTGGGTTATGCACAGGTTCTCCTGCTCACAATTGGCACCAGAGTATCCCTCCGGACAATCGCACAGGCAGGTTTCTGCATTTTGGATGGCCCCATTGCATTCTATTTCCGGGCAGCTTTTATCGGTTCGGCAAGATTCGCTTAGCAAGCAAAGTGTCAACAAGCTGCAGAGCCCCAATAAATATCTGTTTTTTTTCATCTTCATAGGTTAGTAGTTTGACAGTAACAACTGATACTATTTGCTGTAGGATTCGCTAATGTTTTTACACAATCTCCTTATGAGATTTTCTCGAAAAACGAAATACACAACTGATTCTGTTCTAGAAATACTTAACCGCGCAAATACTACCTTCTGATTTTTTGGACGACCGGTCCAACCTGTCATAAATGTTATCTCTTACATGTAAACTCCATACCCATATGTCGTTATACTCTGTAGAGCTCCAAAAGGGGTCGGAAGTATCGTATGCCCCGTGTCCTTCCATAATCAGATTGGTATACACCTTTATTAGTTCTCCCCTGGAAGGCAAGTGCCACTCTGGCCCCAGTAGTCGGCATACTTCCGCGGGCGGCACTCTCCAAGGTAAGTCTTCTACCTTTTCGCACATTGCTTCAACCATAATATCTGTATTTTGGGCTCCATCCCCTATTCGGGCACCGGGGAGGTAGTCTTCCTGCAACCACCATTCAGAAAAACAGGATCCTAAAAAGCCTGCCTCTACGCTATCCGGACAGACCTGAACATCAGCCAGTTCAGAGAGGTTTTCCCCGGAACATCCCCACTCCAAAGGCAGGCCTCCCAATTTTTTTGGCCAAGCTACCAAGCCCTCCAAGCCAGGATATTCATCATGAATATCCACATAGCAAACCAGTCCCTGTTGGTATGGCTTGCCGTAGATATGGCGCAGAGGCACCCCTCCGTTATAAATTTCTTTAGGCGTATAGCCTTGCTCCAGTAAAAACTCTACACGATTAGAGTCCAGTAACTCGCAATGCGCTCCGGTGAAACCTTCCGGACAGTTGCAGATGCCATCTGCACAAGTGCCACCGTTCTGGCAGTCTACTTCTTGAGTTATGCACAGATTTTCTTCCTCACAATTGATACCAGAGTATCCTTCCGGACAGTCGCACAGGCAGGTTTCCTCATCAAGCGTGCCTGTATTGCACACTATGCCAGGACAATTTTGTTCCTTTTTACAAGATTCACTAAGCCAGCACAACACCAGCAATCCTAATATGGATATAAAAACTTTGTCCCTTCTCATTTCTTTCAAAAGTTTGAGTTCTAAATACAGTCATATGTGCCCTCACCGCAACACCACCTTACCCGCACGCAGCGGCCGCCCTTCCGCCAGCAACTGATAAAAATACAGCCCCGGCGGCACCTCCGCCGGCCACTGCAGCTCCCCTTCCGGGCCCGGCACGGCCTGCTGCCATAGCTCCCGCCCGTTGAT
>CAJXXJ010000040.1 GCA_913062745.1 uncultured Phaeodactylibacter sp. | reverse complement strand
GGTCATACTGCACTAAGCCTTTTTCCGTAAATACCCATACTTTACCCAGACGGTCTTCCAGTAGGCCCTGTGCGAGATGCCCCTGATTTTGGCCGGGCAGCTGCAGCGGGGCAAGCCGGCTGTTGCGGGTATCCAAAGCCCGGAGCCCGGAACTGTGCGTAGCTGCCCAGCCGTTGCCGCCGGAAAAGAGGTGCAGATGCAGCACATTGTAGCGCTCGCTGACTACTTTCCAATTCTCACTGCCGGCATCATTAAGGTGCAGCGTATGCCCGCTGTGGGGGTCGAGTACATCGAGCTTGTTCGGATAACCCAGCCAGAGCCGCCCGTCCAAATCCTGGTTGATAGCGAAAATGTAATTACCGGACAGCCCATCCGGCCGGCCCGGCTCATGGCGAAAGGCACGCAACAGCTGCCGGGCTTCGGGGTCGAATTCTACAAGCCCTTCACCGGGCACGCTTGCCCAAAGGTGGCCGGAGCGCCCCGGAAAAACGGTAGTGCAGGGAGCAGGCCCGGATTGCCCGCCTGAAGAGAGGGAGTAGGTTTCAAAGCGCTCCTCTTCGGGCAGGAAACAGCTTAGCCCACCGTCATTAGGAATCCAGATTCGACCGTAGGGCCCTTCTACCAAAGCATTGCCAAAATGGTGCGAAGGCAGCGCATCCGGAGAAGCTGTATCCTGTGCGTACAGGGTGTAATCGCCGGTCTGCGGGTGGATCCGAAATAGCCCCTGCCCATCTGCCGCAACCCATAAATTACCGGCGCTGTCATCCGTTATCGCCATGACCTCACCCTCAATAATGGGCGCTGTGCCGCCAGATTGGTAGAGAAAGGGGACAAACCGATCTGCTGCCGGATCATAGCGGTACAGCTTTGCTTTCTGGTGGACGTTTCCCAGCCAGATATCTCCGTTTTTGCTTTTGTGCAGCGTAGGGACCTCCCGGGCCGGGAGGCTATCCGGATGATCAGCACAGGGGAGGTAGCTCACCATTTGCCGGCCGTCGTACCGGAAAATACCGGCTACAGTGCCTATCCAGATAAAGCCGTTATCGTCTTGCACCATATCCAGCACGCTGGGGTTGAGCAGGCCGTCGCTCACGGTGATGTGATCGAAACGGGCATCAACTGTCTGCGCCCGGCCGCCTGCAGATACCCACAGGCACAAGGCGAAACAGACGAGGCAGGAAAGGCAGCTCCGGCGGACGGTTAAGCTTTCCGGTAACTGAGCAATTATCTCTGAGGCCATAGGGCTGGTGTTTGTAAACTTCCTGAAAGATAGGGCCTTGTGCGCTCTGGCTGTTTGCTTTAGCAAAAAAAGTCAGGATGGCCGATAAAAAAGCCTTGCACGAAACTGGCAGGCAGCTATCCGGCAAGCGCTTCCCGGGTCCGCAGCAGCGAACATTCCCTCCGCCCTAAAGTTATTTCTTTGTCCTCTAAACCAACACGATCCGAATATGGCCCCTAATCTTTCCGCTCCCCGCAAAGTCGTCATCGTCGGTGCCGGCGCAGTCGGTGCTACCTTTGCTTATGCGCTGGCACAAAGCGGCGCTGCTGACAGTATCTGCCTGATTGATAAAAATAAGAAGCTGGCCGACGGGCAGGTCTCGGATTTGTCGCACGGCCTGCCCTACTATCCTTCCGTTTCCATCTACAGCGGTAGCCCGGAGGATTACAACGATGCGCAGGTAATCGTCATTACGGCGGGCGCGGCGCAGAAATCCGGCGAATCCCGCCTCGAGCTGCTGAAGCGCAATGCCGGCATCATGGAAAGCATCATGGATGACATAATAGAACAGCAGTCGCGGGCCATCGTAGTGGTAGTCACGAATCCGGTGGACGTCTTGACGCAAGTCGCCCTGCGCCATTCCCGCTGGCCGCGCAGCCATATCTTTGGCTCGGGTACGGTGCTGGACAGCGCCCGCTTCCGTTACTTCATCAGCCAGGAGGTAGGCATAGACGTCAAGAGCGTACATGCCTACATCCTGGGGGAGCACGGCGACAGCGAGCTGCCGGCCTGGTCGCTGACCAATCTGGGCGGGGTACCGATTCAGCAGTATATACAGAATAACGGGCTCAAAGAAGACTGGCCCCGAAAAAAGCAGCAAATTTTCGAGGCCGTTAAAAATTCGGCCTACCACATTATTGACTACAAGGGAGCAACCAACTTTGCGGTTGGCCAGGCGCTGGTGCGCATCGTGCAGGCCATACTGCGCGACAGCCACAGCGTGCTGACCGTTTCCGTAAAACTGAAGGGCGAGTACGGTCTGGAAGATATCTGCCTGAGCGTGCCCTGCCTGGTCTCCAAAGACGGTATTGAGAAAGTGCTGGTAGCCGACCTGAGCGAGAAGGAGCACGAGGCGCTCAAGCATTCTGCCTCCGTACTGAAAAAGTCGATGGAAGGGCTGGGTGGCTAGCTAAGCTATTCCTGCAGCGCCTCTCTTACCGCGCGCATCAGTGCCCGTATCAACCGCTCGGGATCTGCCTGCGGCGCAATCTGCAGGCGTACAGGGTTGGCTTTATCCAGGAATAGTTTGGCTTCCAGTTTTATGCCCTCCGCTGTCTGTTCATACAGCCCGCTCACCGAATAAGCCCCCGGATAGTCGTGGACGTCAACGTAGATCAGGCGGGCGTTGCTGCCCCGTTTGGTTTCCTTGCGGAAAGCGGTCTCCAGGCCCTCCGCCAGCTGCAGACCGTCCAGAAAGGTTTCCTTATTCAAAAATACACTCCGCGTAAATACCGGCTTTTTGTTCCCGATCGAGATGCGCCGTTTGGCTTCTTCATCGAGAATGCCGATATCGAAGCTCGCTGCCCCCGCCGGAAAGCCCAGCGTAGGAGTCTGAATACCTATGCCGCGTGCCAGGTTGGGTACTTCATCCCGTGCGTACTGAAAAAGCTCCATCACATCTACCACATCCTGCCCCTGCCTATCCTTACGCGTTGCCAGGCCCAGCATCCCCTGCAGCAGGGCGTAAGTCAGCAAGCCCTGCCCGTATTCGCTCGCCTCGTAACTCACCTTATCGGAGGCGCTGCCGGAAAGCACGAACATACCGGTGCGGTCTTTCATACGGTCAAAAGCCCGGATTTGGCTGGAGTTGAGCGTCTTGGCTCCTGCCGTGAGGTCTTCCACCACCTGCCCGGAATTGCAGGCATCCACAATAAGCACCTGCTTGAGCGCGGGGACATCATTGATCCACCGGGTCAGCTCTTCGCTGGAAAGGGTGTACGCGGCGAGCGTAGCCGGGTCGTTCAGGTCTTCTTCCCGGGCCACACCCTGCGTGAGGTAGTAGAACTGCGTCTGATCTCTGCCGGAGCGGGCCAGCCCGTGGCCGGAGAGGTAAACGAGGAGCACATCCTCTGCCTTGGCGCGCTGCCGGACTGCTCTGAAGGCCGCCTCAATATTCTTTTTATCCGCAAACTGCCACTGCACGGGCGTACCCTCCAGCCCCGTGGAGTCTGCCGCTGCCGTCGACAGGCAGTGTACTTCCAGGCTGTCGCCGTTGGTAAACAGAGCGGTGCCTACGGATTGCAGTGCCCGGGCCATCATGGTAGCATCCTGATCGGCGTACTGCAGGTCGAGCTGCTCGCCGGTGTAGTCGGAGGTGCCGATGCAGATAGCGTACAATTTAGGGTTGAGCTTTCCTTCCCAGGCGCTGCTCCTGCCTTCCGCATTGCTGCGCCTGGCCCGGCTCAGCTGATACTCCAGGTGGTGCGCCGGGCTCTTCAGCCAGCCCGCTTCGTTGTAGGCGCGTATGCTGATGGTATTGGTGCTGTCCGGATGGCGCAGCAGGTACTGCCGCTGCCCGGACAAGGGGAAACGGATCAGGCTGTCACGCTGCGGGTTAGGCACCCGGGGCAGCGGGTTGGCCTCTTCTGCTACCTCCTTGCCGTTAATGAAGATGCTGACTTTACCGATGCCGCCGTTGCGCGCCTGCAGCCGGATGATTAGCGTATCCTGCTGTATCTCTGCGGCAACCTTTGGGTACAGCCGTACCTCCTCAAAGCCCTCCACTGGCCGGATACGCTCGTCGGAGTAGCCCAGCAATTTTTGCAGCAGGCCAGGCTCGTAGTATCGGGACTTGAGCTGCTCCACATCAATGGCCAGGTATTCCGAAGCCGCTTCGTAAAAGACGCTGTAGTGCAGCAAGCGCATCGCGCCCGGCGAGGCATCGAACAGGCCGGAGGGCGCAATAACCACCCAGTCAGCGGCCCCAATCTGTATCAGGGAGGCCAGCTCTTCCTGCGCTCCTCTCCGCCAGATTTTTGCCATCTTTTCGGTGCCCGTCAGTACCAGCGGGCGCTCAGGATGGAAACATACGGACCATACCGGGCCGGGATGTCCGGGAAAGGCCTGAAGCTCTTCGCCTTTGAGATTCCAGAGGCGGGCCGTTTGGTCATTGCTGCCGGTGAGGATGTACTGCCCATCGGGGGAGAAGGCCGCTGCGGTGACGGGGGCAGTGTGCCCTGCAAAACCGTTTGGGATGACTGCCTGCACCACTGCTTCGGCCGCTTCTGTCTGCGGGTAGAGGGCAGGGACCGGCTCATCGGCGGAGGTGCCAAAAATATATTCCCGGCCGGGAGACCACAGCAAGTCTCCGGTGAAGCCGCTGAAGAACGGCCGTTCCTCCTCTGCAGGCTGTATCCGGTTCCGCTCCAAGTCCCAGGCTCCATTAGCAATTACAGACTGGCCATCGGCACCGAAAAATGCTGCGGACATGCTGCGGGCGTAGCCCCTTACGGGAAAACCGGCGGGTAGCGGTGGCTCCTGCCGGGCTTCGGGCAGCCGAAGCGTGCGGCCCTCTTTTTCCAGATAGACTGACTTAACTTCCTCCAGTGTAGCGCTCGGCTTTCCCTCCAGCCTGGCAGCTATTGTCCCGTCCAGCCGCCAAACGGTGATGTACGGAAAGGAAATGTACTCCATAAGATCCCCCTCTACCCTTTCCCGGTATCCCAGCTCGACAACCATAAGCCCGTCATCGGTAAAGCGGGCGGATGCAATAAACCGTTCTCCGCTCTGCAAAGCGGCCAGTTCTTTCCCCTCCCGGCTCCAGATTTTCACGGCAGGGTCTCCGAATAAAAAAGTTGCAATGTACTGCCCGTCCGGTGAGTAGCTGTGTGTCACATTCCGGCCGCTATGCCCCAGCGGCACCACCAGCTCCGGCTTTTGTGCCAAACACAGCAGGGGAAGCAGCAAGGCCATAAGGAGGGTTCGTTTTTTCATAAGCGTACCAGAGCTTTGCTCCAATATACCGGAAAAAATCGGATCTGCGGCCAGAAGATATTGAGGGCGGTATAATGTAGGGCATGTACTCTGGAAAAACTCCCTCCCCGCTAACATATGCCTGTCCTTTTGGCGTTTCCGCAAAATACGGCTGCGCTCTTCCGGGCTCTGCACATAGACCATTCAGTGGCCCATAGGAAAATAGTGCAAGGCTGAATACCGGCTTCAGCCTTGCTTGCGGTTCATTCTACACCGACTGCGGCACCGGCTGATCGTCAAAGGCACTACGGCCGATGCCCTCGCTCAGCGCGTGGTTGATCATTTTGCGGTACAGGCTGACGGAGATGTATTGCATGGACGGGGTGTGGTTCGGAGCTATAGTAATAATACCGATGACGAAGTTGTTTGGCAACAAACAGAGGGTTAGGCAACGCCATCGCCAATGAGCACCAACCCCGCCGATAAGTGCTTTCCTGCTGGTGGTCAACATACATTATATCTTCACAAAAGCAGAATACAGTTCATTTTTCCTTCGCTGTTTGTTATTTTTGCTTAATACACCGAACCTAAATATGTCTAAACCCCTGGAAAGTGCAAAGGTCATAGAAGACTTGCTCCTCGATATAGAAGAAGAAAAATGTGTATTGCTGATTGGCCCGGAGATCGGCGGAAAAGATAGCCAGTCACAGACGCGCTTCATCCATCAGCAGCTGCTCGAACAAGAGGCGGATAATATCGCCTACTACTATCCGAACGACAGCCTTTTCCTCTTTAAAGAAGACGCACACAAAAACCGGGCCATCCGCCGCCTTAAACGGCTGTACCGGAAAATGGAAGTGCCCACCGCTCTTTACAAGAGAATACTCGAGTTGCCCATCCCCCTTATCGTCAGCATGACGCCCGATACCGGCCTGAGCCAGGTGGCACAAGAGCTCGGGCTGCTGCACGACTTCAAGCACTTTCGCTACTCAGGCGGCGGTGCCGAGGATGTGGACGAGCCGAGCAACGATCGCCCACTGATCTACAACCTCTCCGGCTGTGTGAGCGAGGAAGAGTCTCTGGTGCTCGACTACGAGGATTTATTCCAGTTGTTGCGCGCTATCTTACCGGACGGCCTGCCCAACAAAATCCGCATGCAGTTGCGGCGGGCAGAATCCTTTCTGTTCCTTGGGTTTGACTTTGAAAAATGGTACTCTCAACTGCTGCTGCAACTACTGACTTACGAGCGCAAAGGGAGGCCCAAGTTTGCCGTGCGGCCAAAGCTTGAAAATGAAGATGCGCGGGACTTCCTGGTGCACCAATTTCAGATACAGTTCCTGCCTAACGAAAAGAGCTTCTTTGACGCCCTGCACGACACCCTTTCGGAAGAAGGGTTGCTGCGCCCCCTCAGTTTTGCGGAAGCAAGTGGCCCGGTACCTACCGAAGAGCTGATGCGGCAGGTAGCCTCGGGCAAGCTGCAGGACGCACTGCTAGGCCTGAAGCGGTATCGCCTCACTCCGGAACAGGAAACCCGCCTGACCGCGCTGCGGGAGCGGCATCAGCACTGGAAGAGCAAGGAAGCAAGGGGGCTGTTCCTGCCCGGCGAGTCGGAGCCTGTCCGCAACCAGATTGTCCATGATTTTCTTGACCTACTGAATACGCTAAAATGAGCCAGAACCGATACCCCGGCGTAAAGCCTTTTGAGCGCTCGGAGCAAAACATCTTCTTCGGGCGGGATCAGGACCGGGAACAGCTGTACGAGCTGATCCTGCTGGAAAAAATGGTGACGCTCTTTGGCAAATCCGGCTACGGCAAGAGTTCTCTGCTCAATGCAGGGATTTTGCCCAGGTTTGAAGCGGCACCAAAAGGCGAGCCCGAACATTTTCTGCCCATACAGGTGCGTTTCGGGGCTTACCTCCCCGACGGTGGGCAGCTGACCCCTGTGGACCATATACGGCAGCAGCTCTCCGAAGCCCTTCCGCCTTCGCCAAGTATGGCTTTCCTCTCCTCGCTCACGCCACAGGACAGCCTCTGGAAAGCCTTCAAGCAGCGGCAGGCAGCCGGTCAGCACCGTTTTCTGCTCGTGTTTGACCAGTTCGAGGAGCTGTTTACCTATCCACCGGAGCTACAGGCTGCTTTCAAGCAGCAGCTGGCCGAACTGCTGTACGTTGCTATTCCACAGCACATCCGGGACGCCGCCGAGGAGCTGCCCGACGATGAGTACGACCACCTCGTGGAGCGGATGGAAGTCAAAGCCGTATTTTCTATACGTTCCGACCGGCTGAGCCTGCTTGACCAGCTTAAGGATGCTTTGCCTGCCGTGCTGCGCATTCGCTACGAGCTCAAGTCTCTGCAAGCGGATCAGGCCCGTATGGCGATTGTTAAGCCCGCCGGACTGCCCAACACCGGGGGGCTCAACTTCCTGACCGCTCCCTTTGGCTATACCCCGGCGGCAGTTGATGCTATACTCAATAACCTGGTGAGTAGCCAAACTGCCACACAAGCAGGCATTGAGTCCTTCCTGCTGCAGATGATCTGCCGGGAGATCGAATACCAGGTGCGCAGTGGTGAAATACAACAACGCGACGAATCCGGCCGTGTGCTTGTTACTGAAGAAGGGCTGCCCGACATCTCCAATATTTATGACCAGTACTACCGGCGCAACCTCAGCCTGCTGCCCGCCGGCCAACAGGATGCTGCCCGGCTGGTCATCGAGGAAGGCCTGCTGCTGGTCAATGAAAAAAGCGATGAGTACCGCCGCCTGAGCGTGGACGGCGGTGCCCTGATCGACCGCTACCGGGAGGAGGGGATAAACGAAGCTCTGCTCTCCAGCCTGGTGGATGCCTTCCTGCTGCGCAGGGAGCGCAACAGCACCGGAGGCTTCAACTATGAGATCAGCCACGATACGCTGATGAGGCCCATCGCACAGTCGAGGAAGCAACGCCGCGCCGAAGAAGAGCGCCGGGAGTACGAACAGCAGCGCCGTGCTGCTGAGGCCAAAGCCGCCGAGGAAACTGAAAAACGCCGGGAAGCGCAGCGCTTACAACAGGAAGCAGAACGGGGCCGCCGCCGGGCAGTCGTTTTTTCCTATATGGCCATCGGGCTGCTGCTGGTGGCTCTGGGAGCTTCGGGCTGGGCCTGGTATTCACAGCAGGAAGCTCAGCAAAGCCTGCGGAAAATGCATGCTGCCAAATCCAGCGAAAACCTGCGACAGGCGGAACAATTTCTCAACCGCGCTTCCCACCTGGATATGCTTTACCCGGATGCCGCACGGGCACTTTACCTACAAGCGGATACGCTTTTTCAGGAAGCAGACTCGCTGTATCAGGGGGGAAAGGAAGACGACCCCCTGTTCCAGGACGTAAAAAGGAGGCTTGAAACTAAACTTCAATCCAACTGAGCCTCACTAAAAGTAACTGTACCATGAAACCTCTTACCCTTCTTTTTCTGCTCCTTCTCCTCGGCGGTAGTCCCCTCTTAGCACAGGGAGTGGCCCCTTTATCCCAGGAAGAACAATACGAGGCTATTGTTAAAAATATTGAATCCACTATTGCCGGGGGAAAGTATGATTCCACCCTGCTCCACATTGAGGCCGCCCGGGCCTGGGCACCGGAGAAGGAGGACGAGCTTGAGCAGTATACCAAAGAGGTGTTCAGGGCCATACAGAAACAGCGTGATGATGCGGAAGAGGCAAAAGCCAGGTTGGAAAAGGAAAAAACCAGGGTGGAAAATGCCCTTAAAGCAGCGAAGAAGGCAAGGGAAGATGCGGAGCAGGCAAGGGAAGATGCAGAGCAGGAAAGGGAAAAAGCGGAGGATGCAGAGGAAGAGGCTAAAAACCAGGCAGCACTCGTACAGGCAGCGCTGGATAAGATTTATTTTTATAAAGGCCGTTTTGGCTTATCCTTCGACAGCAACAAACAGAAATACGGTTTCATCAACAAAAAACTGGAAACTGAGATCGAATTTATCTACGATGAGGCGGAGTTTTTTGATGATGATGGACTCGCCAGAGTGGAGCGAGACTCCCAAACGTTCCTGATCGACACTACCGGCACGGAGTACCGGGTTGCCGAAAGTATCGACAGCTTGAAAGCCGGCGTGATTGCACTGGATCTGAGAAGGAAGGGGCTGGACACCATCCCTCATCAGGTCTTCCAACACCGCGAGTTAGAGGTATTGTTGCTCAAAGAAAATCGCCTGCGAAAAATCCCGTCACAGATAGGACAGCTTACCAACCTTACCACGCTCGATTTACGGTCGAATCAATTAAAAGAGATACCGAAAGAAATCTGGACGCTGACCAATCTTTCTGTACTTCGGTTTACCAAAAACTTTATCAAAGTGCTTGACCCTGAAATCAGAGCACTTAATAAGCTGATCGTCTTTTCAATATCATTTAATGAGTTAGATACACTGCCGAAAGAAATCGGGGCGCTTACCTCGCTGAAAGAGCTTTATCTTGGTGAGAACCAATTCGAAACAGTACCCGAAGCAATCACAGAACTATCCAATCTGGAACACCTTTATCTTTTTAGCAACCAATTGACCACACTGCCCGATAGTTTAGGGCAACTCAGGGAGCTAACAGCACTTAGTCTTGCCAACAACCAATTGAAAAAGCTGCCTGATAGCTTCGGGCAACTCAATAAGATGACGGAACTTTGGCTTTCCAACAATCAATTTGAGGAGCTGCCTGATAGCTTCGGGCAACTCAATAGGCTGACGGAACTTTACATCGACGGCAATGAATTGACAACGCTGCCCGAAAGCTTCGGGCAACTCAAAAACCTACAAACGCTTGATCTTCATTCCAACCAATTGACCACCCTGCCTGATAGCTTCGGCCAACTCAACAAGCTGACGGAACTTATTCTTGGTGATAACAAATTCGACACATTCCCCGAAGCAATCACAGAACTATCTAACCTCGCAGCCCTTTACCTCGACCGCAATCAATTGACCACCCTGCCCGATGGTTTAGGGCAACTCAACAAGCTGACGGAACTTTGGCTTTCCAACAACCAAGTTGATGAGCTGCCCGATAGCGTCGGGAAACTCAAAAACCTACAGACGCTTGATCTTCGTTTTAACCAATTGACCACGCTGCCCGAAAGCTTCGGGCAACTCAACAATCTACAGAAACTTGGCCTCCGCAGTAACCAGTTGACCACGCTGCCCGATAGCTTCGGGCAACTCAAAAACCTAGAGACGCTTGATCTTCGATTCAACCAATTGACCACCCTGCCCGATAACTTCGGGCAATTCAAAAACCTACAGAGACTTGGCCTCCGCAGTAACCGGTTGACCACGCTGCCCGATAGCTTCGGGCAACTCAACAAGCTGCAGCTGCTTCACCTAGAAGGTAACCAATTGACCACGCTGCCCGAAAGCTTCGGGCAACTCAACAAGCTAACGGAGCTTAAGCTGTATAACAACGAATTGATAACGTTGCCAGAAAGCTTCGGACAACTCAACAAGCTGACGGAACTTAATCTGTATAACAACCAATTGACCAAGCTACCCGAAAGCTTCGGGCAACTCAACAAGCTGACGGTGCTTAATCTGTATAACAACCAATTGACCACGCTACCCGAAAGCTTCGGCCAACTCAGCAAGCTGACGGAGCTTAAGCTGTATAACAACGAATTGATAACGCTGCCAGAAAGCTTCGGACAACTCAACAAGCTGCAGCTGCTTCACCTAGAAGGTAATCAATTGACCACCCTGCCCGAAAGCTTCGAGCAACTCAACAAGCTGCAGTTGCTTTACCTGGGAGGTAATAAATTGACCGCGCTGCCCAAAAGCTTCGGACAACTCAACAAGCTGCAGTTGCTTTACCTGGGAGGTAATAAATTGACAACGCTGCCCGATAGCTTCAGCCAACTCAACAAGCTGACGGAACTTAATCTGTATAACAACCAATTGACCACGCTGCCCGATAGCTTCGGGCAACTCGAGAACTTATTGAGGCTAGACATCAGCAACAACTCTATCCCTAAAGAGGAGATCAAAAGCCTTCAGGATGCTATGCCTCGGTGCAACATAAGGTTTTAATAAATTCCCTCGTCCTCCTACAGTCCATTCGCCGAAACGGAATCGGCGAGAAGGAGCGCAGCACCTTCCCTCTTGTGTACACCGGCTACCGCCCGACGGAATAAGGTTAAGCGGCCGGAGTGATGCCTGATGAGCGGTCGGACGCGACTTCGTGTATGTCCGGCATACCTATACCAATGGCTATCGGTAAGCTCGTGCGGGGGAGACCCAATCCTCTTCGTTCCGGGTATATAAGTCCGGAGTTACTGCACAGGCACCTTACCTGTAAGCCTTAATCCGTCAGCCATCCTGCCATTAGCAAGCCGGCAGGCGGTTGCTGACAAAAATCATTCAAAAGCTGCCAGGCACATCCTCCAAGGCCCCATTTAGGTGACATATATCATTACTATGCCGATTGATAGTTTTACTCTCTTTTCGTAATTTAACGGCGATGCCGGGAGGTATGCCTAAAGCCCCCCCTCTGCATCAACAGGCTGCGTGGGATGGTTTATGCCCTTACGGCTTCCAACCTTTGCGGCCTTTATCCAAATCGTTCATTAAAACGCTAAAACCTAATGTTACCTAAAAGCATGAAAGCAGCGGTGGTGCACGAATTCGGCAAGCCGCTCAAAATTGAGGAGATGCCCGTCCGCCGTCCGCAGGGGCACGAAATACTCGTCAAAGTAATGGCCAGTGGCGTCTGCCGCACCGACTTGCACGCTGCCGACGGCGACTGGCCCGTCAAACCGAAGCTGCCGCTCATACCCGGGCACGAAGGAGTAGGCTACGTAGCCGCTCTGGGCCCCGACGTCAAACACCTCAAAGAAGGGGATGCCGTAGGCGTACCCTGGCTGTACACCGCCTGTGGCTTCTGCGAGCACTGTATCACTGGTTGGGAAACCCTCTGCGAGAGCCAGCTCAATACCGGTTACGGGGTAGACGGCGGCTATGCGGAATATGTCATCGCCGACTCCCACTACGTAGGGCACCTGCCGGATAATACCAACTTCCTGGAAATCGCACCTATTCTGTGCGCCGGTGTCACCGTTTACAAAGGCCTGAAGGAAACCGACACCAAGCCCGGCGAATGGGTCGCTATTTCCGGCATCGGCGGGCTCGGCCACGTAGCGGTGCAGTACGCTAAAGCCATGGGGCTGCACGTAGCTGCCATCGACGTCTCGGATGATAAGCTGAAACTCGCCAAAAAGCTGGGCGCAGACCTCGTTGTCAATGCACTGCAGGATGACCCGGGCACCTATCTTAAAAAAGAAAGCGGCGGC
>CAJXXJ010000039.1 GCA_913062745.1 uncultured Phaeodactylibacter sp. | reverse complement strand
CCAGCCGGACTACCGGGAAAAGCTGGAAGAAGAGCTGAAGGCAATCCGCGAATCCGAGATGTGGCGTACCGGCAAGGTAGTCCGTGGCCTGCGCCCGGAAAACCAGCCTGCGGAGGCAGAAGCAGAGCACTAAAGGCCCGGAGCAACTGGTGTTTCAGGCGCCTAATGCGAGAAAGCGGGCTGATGACGTAAGCACGCTTGACCTCCACCAACCGCCATGCATTTGAGCACACCAAGCCTGAAATGATTTTAATTCCCTATTATAAATTTGGTTGTTAGCTCCCAGATAGCAGTTCTTGCTATCCGGGAGTATTTTTTTGCTGATTTTACCCGCTCTTTTGCAGAACAACTGCCCTGCCCATTTCCTTTTTTACAAAAATGCCCAAAATGACCATTCAGCCTACGCAGTACCTCTTATGCTTACTGTCAGTATTCCTTGTCGGATGCGGCACTACCAAGCCGTACGGCACCTTTGACGCGCAAACACCCCCGGCCGCCCCTGACTACAGCCAGGCAGAAGCCTGGGCAGCGCTACCCGGCAAGGACGACCCGGCCGACCTTACGCCCGGATCGCTGATCAACCGGCAGGCCGACGCAGCAGCGGACGTTTTTTTCCTCCACCCCACCATCTACGACGGCAGCAAAGGCGGCGACCGCTGGAACGGCCCGGTAGACGATGAAGACCTGCGAGAGCGGATACTGAACAGCAGTATCCTGTACCAGGCCAGCCTCTTCAACGGTGCCGGAAGGGTATATGCTCCCTTCTACCGGCAGGCTCACCTGCAGGCTTACTACAGCAGTGACACGCTCAGCGCCGGGCAAGCCTTCGACCTCGCCTACCGGGATGTCCTCGATGCTTTTGATTATTACCTGGAATACTACAATGACGGGCGCCCGATCATCATCGCTTCCCATAGCCAGGGCACCACACACGCCAAACGCCTGATCCGCGAGCGCATAGACGGCAGGCCACTGCAGCAACAACTCGTCGCCGCTTATCTGGTCGGCATCAAAGTGCGCAAAGATGATTTCCGGCAACTGCAGCCTTGTCAGGATGTGGCAGATACCGGCTGTTATGTGTCGTGGAGAACTTACAAAAAGGGAGTGAAACCCAAGGAACAGGACAGCAGCATCGTCGTGACCAACCCCTTGATCTGGACCACAGAGGATACCTTCGCCCCCAAGGCGCTGAACAACGGTGCCGTGCTGCGCCCTTTCGATAAAATCCGCCCGCAAAATGTAAGCGCACAGGTGCACGGGCCTATCCTTTGGAGCAGCAAGCCTAAATTCCCGTTCAGCTTCCTGTTCCTGGATAAGAATTACCACATCGGTGACCTGAATTTATTCTACGTCGATATCCGGGAGAATGCGCGTGCCCGCGTCGGCGGGTACATGAGCCGCCCGGTGAACGGGCGGGAAGGAAAGTAATAGGGCTGCCGGAAGCACTCCCGGCAGCTCTTCGGTCAAAGTCATATTTACTTACTGCGCAGGCTGAGTGGGCGCTGCCGGTGCCGGCATCATCTCCCGCAGGCGCTGCTGCAGCTCCGGGCTCGCCTGAAGCGCCATGTTGATCTCCTGCAGGCGCTGCTCGCTGATTCCCTTTTCGGCCACCAGCTCATCCATTTCGGTCTGTGCTTCCTGCTGCAGCTCGCTGATGCGCTCATTGGCAGCCTGGAATTGCTCCATCTCCGCTTCGGAAGCCGTGGTTTCCGCCTGTGGGTTCATCTGTGATTGCTGGATTTCCTGGAAGCGCTGCACGTCGAGGCCTTCCTCTTGTACGGCAGTTACCATTTCCTGCTGAATTTCCGCATTAATTTCCTGGACTTCCTGAGAAAGGGCTACAAAAGCCTCCAGTTCATCATCGCTCACCTCTATATCTGCTGCCCCCTGCGGCATTTGCCCCATACCCGGAGCCTGCTCGCCGCTTTCCGGCATCGGTTCTTCAGTTACCTCTTCATCGGTTTGTTCATCGCCATTGCCTCCGCAGCTCACTGCCAGTAATGACACGAGCGCAAGGCTCAATAATAGTCTAAGATTCATAATAGTATTTTCGAATGAGTAAAGAAATTGTAATTTGAACGGATGCCTGCGGGCTTATGTTGGAGACGAACGGCTCAAAGCCGCATTCTGCAGCTGCCAGCCGGTGCGTGGGAGCGGCTTAGCGGACGGTATCTTCCTCTTTCAGGTAACGGATGCAGGCGGCATCCTCCTCATCGGTGCTTGGCTCGCTGGAGAACCAGGCCTCAAAAATCTCCCGCAGCAATTCTTCAGAAGTGTAACGCAGGCTCATGGCCAGAATGTTGGCGTCGTTCCACTGACGGGCGCCGGCAGCAGTGGGCGCATCCCAGCAAAGCGCTGCTCTTGCGCCCCGTATTTTATTAGCAGCCATGCTGATGCCCGTGCCGGTCCAGCAGAACAGCACCGCCTGATCTGCTTTGCCTTCTGCTACATACCGGGCTGCCTCCATCGCCACTTTGGGCCAGGGTGCATTTTTCGTTACCAAAGCACCAAAGGGGATGACCTCGTGCCCGCGCTTGCGGAGCTCCTCTACCGCGAGGCGGAGTACTGTGGCTTCCATATCACTGCCCACCGCTATTTTCATGGCATTTATCCGTTTGTTGCCAAAAATAGAGGAAAGCACGCAGGATTTCCAATTTTGCCCCCGCCCATTCACTCCTGCCAGGCCGGGGACGAAGTGGTTTTCTTGATTGAAATCGGAGCAAAATGGCTTCGTTCCGGTGCATGTCGGCAAACTCGCGCGTCGGTCGGACGCCCAAACCTCTGTGTTCCGGGTTTAACTTTTGCAGCTGTTTGCCAAGGTTTTTGCGAGAAGCTTTTATCTTTAGGTCATATGCTGTCATAAAACTAATCACCTTGAAGAAGATCCTAATCTGCGAAGACGAAGAAATTTTGCTCACCGCACTCAAATTCCGCTTGCAAAAGCAGGGCTATGAGCTGTCTCTGGCAGACGACGGGCAAAAAGCAAAAGAACTCATTGACTCCGAAAAGCCTGACTTGGTGGTCACTGACATTGAGCTGCCCCATGTCAATGGGCTGGAGCTGATACACTACCTGCGTAAAGACCTTAAGCGAGACACTCCTATCGTACTGATTGCTCCGATGGAAAACGACGAGGCCATCCTCTCTGCCATGAAAGACGGCGGTACGGACTTTGTCACAAAACCATTCAAACCGGTAGAATTAGTCCTGCGCATCCGCCGTATTTTCCAGGACGCTGAATAATCCTACAAAAATCAAGCTATCCCATGAAAGGAATAATCCTGGCGGGAGGAATGGGTACCCGCCTCTATCCGCTTACTATGGCTGTAAGTAAACAACTGATGCCCGTTTACGATAAGCCGATGATTTACTACCCCTTATCCACCTTGTTGTCTGCCGGCATCCGTGACATTCTGATCATCTCCACACCGCATGACCTGCCCAACTTCCAGAAACTGCTGGGCGACGGCAGCGAAATCGGCTGCAATTTCAACTACGTACCGCAGCCCGAGCCTAACGGCCTGGCACAGGCTTTCGTACTGGGTGAGTCGTTTATCGACGGCGACCCGGCGGCGCTAATCCTGGGGGATAACATCTTTTACGGTGCCGGGCTGGAAGAGCAGCTGCAGCAAAGCACCAACCCGGATGGCGGAGTTGTCTTTGCTTACTGGGTAGCCGACCCGGAGCGCTACGGGGTGGTGGAGTTTGATGACAATTTCACGGCCTTGTCCATCGAGGAGAAGCCGGCAAAGCCCAAGTCCAACTACGCAGTACCCGGCCTCTATTTCTATGATAATGAAGTGGTGGAGATTGCCAAAAACCTCGAGCCCAGCGCGCGCGGCGAGTACGAGATCACGGATGTCAACAAGCACTACCTCGCTGCCGGCAAGCTCAGTGTGGGCGTACTCGGCCGTGGTGTAGCCTGGCTGGATACCGGCACCCACAAGTCGCTCATGCAGGCAGGCCAGTTCATCGAAGTCATCGAGGACCGTCAGGGGCTGAAAATCGGATGCATCGAAGAAATCGCCTACCAACAAGGTTTCATTGATGAAGAGCAGCTTGAAAAACTCGGCCACAAATACCTGAAGAGCGGCTACGGCGAGTACCTGCTCAATCTGCTGCAGCAAGAATAATCAGTTCTTTTACGGCGGCCTTCAATCGCTCCCGGCACTGTGGCTGTTGCTGCAGGCCTGGCAGGCGTTTGGCTGCAGCCAAGCCCTCCCCGAGCGCAAGCTGCCCCTGCTGCTGCACCACGGCCTTCCCCTGCTGCTCCAGCCGGGCTGCCAGGTACAACTGCTCGGTCTGCCCGGGCGTAGGGATGAGCAACGCCCTTTTGCCCAGCGCAGCCAGATCCATCAGGCTGCTGTAGCCGGAGCGGCAGAGGACCACTTCGGCTTTCGCCAAAAGCGGCAGTAAGGCTGCCGTGCCCAGCCGGCTGTAGTAATACACATTGCCACGCGACCACTCTACGACCTCCCCCGCCCTGCCGCCCGCTACGATGTACCGCCCGGGTAAGCTTTGCATTTGCGAAAGCACCTCTGCTTCCAGCCGGCTGCGCTGCGGCTCAGGCCCGGAAAGCAGCGCGAGCGCAGTAAAGCTTCCCCCCTGCGGCTGCTCTTCTGCTTTCCCGGTAAACCGGGACAAATGGCCGATATGCCTGGTTTGCAGACGAGCGTGCGGCACAGAAAGTGCTCCGCTCAGATTGCCAGCCCCGGGAACGTCTGGTATCCAGCACGCTGAAAAAGAGCGGAGCATCCGCCGGTGTACTGCATTGACGGGCCCGGAAAGCCAAAACGGAAGTTGCAGCTGCAGCTGATGCCCGATAAAAACCGAAGGGACAGATCCTGACCAACAGCCGTAGCGGTTGTCCGAAATCACAGCTTGTATGCGATGTTGCCGGATAAGCCGCTGCAGCAGACTGTGTTCCGCCTGTATAGTACGCCAAATGCCGGGCAGCTGCGTCGCCATATTCCATACCATATTACCGCTTTGGTAGCGAATGCCGTAACCCGGCAATTCAAAAAAAGGCAGCTCAGGCCGCTCCTGCTGCAGGTACTCCCCTGCATTTCCGGCGGAAGCCAACAACGGCGCTGCCCCCGCCTGCTCCAGGGCAGAGATCACCGGCAGGCAACGGGTGGCGTGCCCCAGCCCCCAGTCTAAAGGAGCGACAAGTATGCGGATAGGTTGGCCCAAAATGATTACCTTGTTTGTAAATTCATGCACGGAAAGTTAGAAAAATGAAAGGGATACTCTGGACAAAATATGGATTTGAGTTCCTGTCTATCTTTATAGCGGTGGTTGCCGCCTTCGCGCTCGAAAACTGGAGGGACAATCAACGGGACACACTTGCAGCAGATAAGATACTGGTGGAAATCTACAATGGGCTGGAAAAAGATCTGGAAGATGTGCACATCAATATAATAGGCCATGAAGCCGGGCTGAATGCCTGTACCTTTTGGAGAAAAGCCATCAGCGGGCAGGACGTCGTATCTGACTCCTCAGCCTTTCACTATTTGAACCTGACCCGCGACTTCATCAACGTGCAAAATTCCAGTGGCTACGAAACGCTTAAATCCAGGGGATTGGAGCTCATCACCAATGATTCGCTACGCACCCAGATCATATCTCTTTACGAGTATGACTATTCTGCACTGAGGAAACTCGAAGAGGAATACGATGAAGTTGCCTTTCAGAAATCTTATTTCGACCAGTTCAATAAATACATCGCCCCTCATTTTCAATTCGACGAGCAGGGCGGCATCCGTGGTATCCGGCAACCACTGACCATCAGCGAGCAGGATCGTAACCTCCTGTTGAGCTATTTGTGGAAGATAGAAGTAAACCGGCAGTTTATGCTCCGGCTCTACCGCGCTACCGAGGAAAAGATCAACGCCCTCCGGCAGTCCATCCAAAAAGAACTAAACCATTAATCTTCCATGAAGAAGCTGCACGCCCTACTTATTATTGCCGGACTGCTGGCCCTGACCGCTTCCGGCTGCCGAGCGCTCGACTGCGGGTGCCCGATGTCGCAGGAAGCGCAGGAAGTACTGCCACCAACAAACACCGGGCTGCAGCGTTCTGCCACAGCCCGGTGATTATGAGTTTCGCCCCGGCCGTCTCTTGGAGATGCTGTGTTAGTATCTCTTAGTTGAGGCGGATTTCGTCGTCGTTTTCGTCGTAAAACTTATACCGGGTAAGGTGAAAGTCGTTATTCGGTTGGATACGCACCCACTTGTAGTACTTAAGGTACCATTTCATCTGCATGTTGGGCCAGCCCTTTTTGAGATAAGCCTCGATGAAGGGGTGCACATGCAGCTTCACTTTTGACTTGGGCCGTGACTGTGCGATGAAATTGAGGTCGCGCTCAATTTCGTCTACTACCAGTATAGAAGCATTGATCTTGCCGGTACCGTTACAGGTCGGGCAGGTTTCTGCGGTATTGATGCTCACTTCCGGGCGTACCCGCTGCCGGGTGATTTGCATCAGCCCAAACTTGCTTAGCGGGAGGATGGTATGCTGCGCGCGGTCTTTCTTCATAAAGTTCCGCATCGCCTTGATGAGCTGCTTGCGCTGCTCCGACTTGCGCATATCAATAAAGTCGATAATGATAATACCACCGATATCGCGCAGGCGCAGCTGACGGGCGATCTCTTCTGCAGCTTCCAGATTGACCCGCATGACGGCTTCTTCCTGATTGTTGCTTGCCATTTTATGGCCGCTGTTCACGTCGATGACGTGCATGGCCTCGGTATGCTCAATGACGAGGTAAGCGCCGCTGGGCATCGTGGCTGTTTTGCCAAAGCTCGCCTTGATCTGCTTGGTTACTCCGAAGGCATCAAAAACCGGCCGGTTGGAGCGGTGGTGGTTCACGATCTTTACCTGTTCGGGAGAGATCGACTCCAGGTAGCTCTTCACGCTTTGGTACAGCTGCTTGTCGTTGACGACGATACGGTTGAAGGAATCGGTAAGGATATCCCGCAGTATGCTTGAGGTCTTATCGAGCTCACTGAGCAGCTTAAGCGGCGGCTTGGCTTTATGCAGCTGATTGAAGATATCTTCCCAGTTCTGCATGATGGTGATGATCTCCTCGTGCAGGTCAGCCACTTTTTTACCCTCAGCGGCGGTACGCACGATTACCCCGAAGTTTTTCGGGCGGATGCTTTCCACCAGCAGGTGCAGGCGTTTACGCTCTTCAGCATTACTAATTTTCTTGGAGACCGCCACAACGTTGGAGAAGGGCGTCAAAACGATGTAACGCCCGGGCAGCGTCAATTCGCAGCTCAGGCGTGGCCCTTTGGTAGAAATCGGCTCCTTGAGCACCTGTACCAGGATGGGCTGTTTTTTGTTAAGGACCTGATCGACCTTTCCGGTTTTGATGATATCCGGCTCCATCTTGAAGTTGTCGAGGGTATGCGTGTTGATCCCTCCCGACATGGCGCCGTTTGTATACTTGAGCAGCGACTTCAGCTTGGGGCCGAGGTCGGTGTAGTGCAAAAAGGCGTCTTTTGGGTGCCCGATATCAACAAATGCGGCATTTAAGCCTGGCATGAGGCGCTTGATACGCCCGAGAAAAATATCCCCTACGGTAAAATTGTCGTTTGTCTTTTGGTAGTGCAGCTCAACGAGCTTGGAATTTTCCAGCAGCGCAATTTCAACTTCCGTGGGGGTGGAATTGATAATTAGTTCTTTTTCCACGCTATGTGATTTTTACGCCCTACACCCGTGTTACTACGGCGAGAATACCGAATAAGCGTCCTCCCACAGCAATGGGCCGGGCAGCAAACGGAATGGGCGGGCAGCAGCTACGAGGGAAGACAGCAATCAGCAATGGATAAAAGAACCGTTGAAGAGTATATAATTAGGTCGATGAGCTAGCAGTACGGATCGTTGAACTTTCTCTTTGGCAATCTGTAAGCTTGCCTTTTGGGACATATCGGGGACCGGTTTCCTTCATTTATTCGCGCATTCACTACTTCCACATTTTCTGTGCTCTCTACGCGAAGGAAACCGATAGCTGATCCTGGCTAGCGGTCTGATATTCTTTTTCGATAGCGGCCCCGTTTTCAGGGAACACCAAACGATTTCAGCGGTCAATGAACGTAATTGCAAAGGGGGCTACACAAGTAGTGGAGACCCTTTAACTGTCTGTTCTTTAGTTGGTTTCAATCCAGCTTTAAAGGATGGAAAGCTTGCCTGGCAAGCAGTTAATGGTATCAACGGCGAGTACGCGCTGTTACACTCCTCCCTCAGGCTGCGGCTTTCCGGCGCCAGCAGAGCCAGCCCGGAAATGCCAGCGACCCCTTATTTATTCTTCTTCTTGTGTCGATTCTTGCGCAGGCGCTTTTTGCGTTTATGCGTAGCAATCTTATGTCTTTTTCTCTTTTTTCCTGAAGGCATAATTCAAGACCTTTAAGTCGGTTAAAAAAAATTGGTTCCTGTTATTGCGGTGCCTGCTGAGTCATTGCGCGGCATCGGTCAGCGTACTGTTCTGCTTGTGCAGCGTTGCCCTGACCTTCGTACGCCTGCGCTAGCAAGCAAGTGCTTTTCACATTGTCCGGCGCTACCTCGAGGGCAGCGGTCAGGCGTTCTACCGCCTTATCATACTGCCCCGTTTGGATAGCCAGCCGTGCTAATGCATTCAACACAAGAACATTGTCCGGCGCTTCTTGGTTGAGTTGCCGCAGCATAAGCACCCCTTTCATCGGGTTGTCCGGCGGCGGGTTGCTGGTATACGTCAGCGCGAGGTTGACCTGATTCGCCACATTTTCGGGTTCAAGCGAAATCGCGTTCTCAAAAGCGCGGACCGCCCGTCCTGTACAGAAATCCCGAATCTTCTCCTCTTCTGCCCGCTGCAGGCAAATCGAGTAGGTCGTACCGGCTATCGACCAGCTCTCTGCCGTGTTTTGCAGCTCGGCTACCTGCTGAGCGTAGTAGCCCGAAAGTGCAGGCTGCTGTAGTTGATACCATTCCCGCGACAGCAGCTTGAGCACTTCTGCGCGCATGCTGTCCGGCACTGCCTCCGACAACTGCTCTTCCAGAGCCATCACATTAGATGCCTGAGCAGGGGCAAGTTCTGCCATTGCTGCAGACTTTATCGCCTCAGGTGTGGTGCTTTCGGCAGACAAGCCGCGGGACTTCGCCGCAGTGGCAATATCCGGTGGCGTACGTTCACAACCGAAGTACAACACGAAAAAAAGGGCGATGGCAGCCGCTATTACGGCCCATTGAAGCTTGGTCATGCAAGAGCAAGTTGGGAGGTAGGCTAATGTTATTTGTTATCCTCGTTCGGCAATGCAGTGACATTATCCTTCACCTGCTCTACAAAAACTTTGGCAGGCTTGAAGGATGGAATGTAGTGCTCCGGTATTTCAATCGCAACATTCTTCTTGATGTGGCGGCCAATTTTCTTAGCACGCTTCTTGATGACGAAAGAGCCGAACCCCCGTACATACACGTTTTCGCCTTCTGCCAAAGAGCCTTTCACCTCTTTGAAAAAGGTTTCCAATGTAACCAGAACGTCTACTTTCGGGACACCTGTCTTCTCTGATATTGCTGCAACCAAATCAGCTTTTCTCATCGTTAGTAATTGGTTTATAATGAGTTATATCAATTTTTCGCTTTTTAAAACGCCGGGCAAATTTCGGTATTTATTTCTTTAAACGGAAATTATGCTTTAGTTTATTTTTACTTTTTTTGCTCGTATTCAACCCGTTAGGTGGCAGCAGCTCTTCTGCAGCATTTGTCCCTAAAGTGTTTATCTTTGCATATTGCATTTCATTCAGGCCGTAGGGCAGTACTCCGGCGATGGTCGGCGCACAAAGCTGTTTTACCCTGTATTTTCGCTGCGGTTCGCAGGCCCCGCCCGGGCTTCCGTCCGCTATGCGCATAACACTTAAAGACTATATATGCTGCTTTCCATGACTGGCTACGGCCGGGTTACACAGGTTTTTGGCGATAAGACGATCAGCGTTGAGCTGCGCTCTCTCAATAGTAAGTACACTGATATCCGCGCCAAAATCCCTCAGAACTATAAGGAGAAGGAACACGAACTGCGCAAGATTATCACCGACCGCGTGCACCGCGGCAAGATTGAGCTCGTGATCGACGTGCAGTCCGCTCAGGGCGATGACGAATATGGCCTCAATCAGGCGCTCTTCCGCAAATATTACCGCGAACTACGGCAGCTTTCCGAAGAGCTGCAGATCGAAAGCGGCGATATGCTGCAGGCGATACTCCGCATCCCCAACGTCGTTTCTTCCGAAGCCGACTCTATCGACGAGCAGGAATGGAAAGCGGTGCTGCAGGCGCTCGATGCGGCGCTTGAAAAGTTTCAGAGCTTCCGCACCGCCGAAGGCAGTGCTATGGAAGAGGATATGATCAAGCGGGTAGACAATATCATGGAGCTGTTGCAACAACTCGACCCGCACGAGCAGGAGCGCGTAGACCAACTGCGGCAGCGTATGCACAAAAACCTGGAGGACTACCTCGGCAAAGACAAGGTGGATGAAAACCGCTTCGAGCAGGAGATCATGTACTACCTGGAGAAGATAGACATCACCGAGGAGAAAGTGCGCCTCGAGCAGCACTGCAAATACTACAAGGAGGAATTGGCGAAAAAACAGCCGCTGAAAGGCCGAAAGCTTAGTTTTATCAGCCAGGAAATGGGCAGAGAGATAAACACTATGGGCGCAAAAGCGTATTCTTCTAACATTCAGCGGCTCGTTGTTGGCATGAAAGACGAGCTGGAAAAAATCAAAGAACAAGTAGCCAATTCTGTATGAGCAAACTTTTGCTTTTCGCCGCTCCTTCGGGAGCCGGCAAGACCACTATTGTTCACCATTTGCTTGAGCGGTACGATCAGCTTGCGTTTTCCGTTTCTGCCACCACCCGGCCCAAACGGCCCCACGAAATCCACGGGGAAGATTACTACTTCATCAACAAAGAGGCTTTCGAAGCCCGCATCAGGAGCGGCGGTTTCGTAGAGTGGGAAGAGGTGTACGAAGGTATCTTCTACGGCACCCTTAAGGAAGAGCTCGACCGGCTATGGGCACAGGGCAAGCACATTATTTTTGATATTGATGTCAAAGGTGCCCTCAATATTAAGGCCGCTTACCCGGGCGTCGCCACAGCTATATTTGTGCGCCCGCCTTCTATGCAGGCCCTGGAACAACGGCTGCGCAGCCGGGGCACCGAGGGGGAAGCTGAGCTGCGCAAGCGCCTGGCCCGGGCTTCGGAAGAAATGACTTACGAGCCGCGTTTTGACCTTACGCTGGTCAATGACCAACTACAGGACGCGCTCATCCGGGCGGAGCAAATCACCGAAAATATAATCCAGTATGAGGACAAGGAAGGAGAGCCTGACGACTAACGGCATACGGATCAGCGTTACGCCTACCTACCAGGCGACCTATTCCCGCCCTGCACAGGACCGGTACATCTTTGCTTATCAGGTAGTGATCGAAAACCAGGGCGCCACCACTGTACAACTACTGCGGCGGCACTGGATCATCTGGGACGGAGACGGGCATATCCGGGAAGTGGAAGGCGAAGGTGTAGTGGGCAAACAGCCGGTGCTCGCCCCCGGGCAGCGCTACGAATATTCTTCCTGGTGCGACCTCAACAGCGGATTCGGGAAAATGCACGGTGCATTCCTCATGGTGGCGAAGGAAGACGGAGAAGCCTTTCAGGCTGGCATCCCGGAGTTCCTGCTTATCGCTCCTGTCCGCCTCAACTAATATTTACTGATAAAAATTAGCAAGATCCGGGAAGCGGCTGCTGAAAGACTTTGCAGCTTTGCCATTCACGCGGTGCCCGTACACATAAGCGGTAACAAGAGCGGAACGAAAAGGCCCCTGCAGCAGTTTTTCCCGGTAGGTATCTGCCGACTGATAGCTGGAGAAAGCGCCCAGGGTATAGCGGTAGTAGTCAAAATCCAGGGTAGTCTCTACCATTGGGTGCTCAAACTGGTCCAGCTCGCTGCCTTTAAAAGCCCCCCGCAGAGCGGAAATCTGCACCTTATAAAGCAGGTTCTTGTTCAACTCATGCCCGGCGACAGCCGCATTGAGTTGCCCGCCGATTTCCGGCAGCCCCAGGCTGGCTGGTGCCTCCGTAAGGTGGAAACCTCCGAAGTCGAGCCCGATCAGCTGCCCCTCCGGCAGCTGATCGCTGAGGGTAGCCCGCAAAAACAGCATTTCTTCCTCTACGCCTTTAGCCACCAAATACTGCGCAGCCTGCTCTGCCGCTTTTATACCTTCAAACAGGCGGTCGCCCCGGCCTTTTCCATCCTGGTGATAGGCTGTTATAATCAGGTGGGCGCCCTCCGTCTCTTTCAGCTGTTGTGCCATCCGGTCCAGCTGCTGCATCGCCGGAGCAGGCAGGCTGGACGCCGGGCCTGAAAGGTAGAGCGCTGAAAATGCCGCTCCGGGCCCGGGTTTGATTTCCGGGGCATCGGCCAACGGCTGCGGGCTTACCTTTTTCACTTCTGCTGTTTGTACTACCGGCTCTA
>CAJXXJ010000038.1 GCA_913062745.1 uncultured Phaeodactylibacter sp. | reverse complement strand
GGCGAAGTCTACGTTTTCGGCAGGCGGGTCGTTGGTCACCACCATCTGCCCCGGCTCAGTCAGCGGGCCATTGAGGCCACCGCTGGGAGGGTCATAATTGGAGCCAAAGTAATTGGCTAACCCCTGAGAAAAGTCTCCGTTTTGCCAAAAGTTGGGCGCGCCGGGGTCGATAGCGCTGACAGTGACCGTGTATGTAATATTGGTGTTTACCGTTGCGGTAGGCGTCAACGAAAAGGGGTTGTCGAGCCCGAAGTTTGGCGTCCAGATTACGTTGACGGGAGTAGAGCTGGCATCCGCTTGCAACAGGACAGTCTCTCCCGGAGAACATACGCTCTGATCCGGTGGGGCCGTTACGGAAATGGGGCATTGCGCCAGTAACTTTGCCCTACCCCCCAGCATCAGCAAACAGGGCATTAACAAATAGTGTACAATCTTCTTCATAGTCAGATAAGTTAGCAAAAAGGTGTTGGTCAACTCCACAAAATCATGATTGAGGGACCACTAATATATATCGAAATCTGCTGAAGAATAGAAGAAATGCAGTCATTTGATCGAATCCCCTGATGCTTTGGAAAAATGCCGACAAGACCGGCAAATATTTTGCTGATTCCCAATGAACTGCTTCCCGTTTCGCGGCCGGGGAGTAGTTGTAACTTTATCTGCAGGCGGGCTGACGGGCGCTGTGGAATTTTCGGGGGTGCTGACAATGCGCTTTCGCTACGTTCATCGTTTTATTGCCTCCGTTGATAGAAAGCACCCACTTTTAGCGACCAAAGGAGGCAAGGTGTCCGTTATAGTGATGTCTTTGGTTGCAAAGGCATTCATTCAATAAAACAGGAAAACAAAACAGCATTACCGGGGCATCCAAATGCCATGACCCCGGCTGTAACTGCTATGCCTGAACCCTTTATTATACTGCTCCGCCGGCAGAATATGGCGGCTGTTTTTAACCCGATTGTTTTTCACTCTAAACCTTCATTATTATGAAATTCTTTTCGATTGTTTTCGCCCTGGTACTGAGTATGGGTAGCCTGACCGCTGAAGCGTCTACGCCCGTTTCCGGCAAAAATCAGCAGGAGCTGCGCAAGGAAGTGGCCCGCATGATCGAGGCGCCCTCCATTCAGGATTTTGGAATGGAAGAAACGGCTGTGTTTGTGCATTTTACCATTTCGGAAAGCAATGAGATAGAGGTGGTGCACGTTGCCGCGGCAAATGATTATCTGGCCAACCACATTAAGCAGCAGCTGAACCACCGGCAGATCAAGTCTGCGCCGAATGCTAAAAATGGTGCTTACAATCTGCGGATCCACATCAAATCAGAGGCGAACTAAGCCCCGGCTTTGCAAAGCAGCCGAAACGCCACAGCGGAAGCAGTCTGCTGTGGCGTTTTTTATTCCGTACTGCCTTGGGCACCGGAGAAAAAACCGTTAGATTTGATTGCACAATAACAAACCCATCAAGCAGAACAGCATGATAAGTGAGCCTGAGACTGCTCCTATACTGGAGCGAGCGCGGGAGGAAGTACGACAGATGCTCCGGCAGCGGCTGACCGAAGACCACCGCTACCATAGTTTATCGCATACCGAGCGGGTGTGTGCATCCTTGCACGAGCTTGGCAAAGCTTCCGGCCTGGATGCAGAACAGCTGGAGGTGCTGGAGTTGGCGGGCCTTTTTCACGATACTGGATTTGTAGAAACCTACGAGGGGCATGAGGCCATCAGCCGGCAGATTGCCAGCCGGTTTTTGCAGCAGCATAATTATCCGGCAGATAAAACGGAGACGGTTCTGCGGCTGATCGAGGTTACCTTTCCGCCTAAGGAGCCTGCTGACCTGATGGAACAGCTGATATGTGATGCGGACCTCAGCAACCTGGGCAGCGAGCGCTATCTGGAGTACCTGGAACAGTTGCGGCATGAGTGGTCGGTGTTCCTGAATAAATCCTACACAGATGAGCAGTGGTATACGCTGAACCATAAATTTGTCAAATCTCACCAATACTATACAGATGCTGCACAGGAGCAATTTGGAGCGCAGTGGAAGAATAACCGAAAACAACTGAAGGAGCTGCGCAATACCGCCCGCGCTGCTAATTCGACGGAAAAGCCGAACCAACAAGCGGCTGCCACGCCTACGCCAACGGGACGAATCAGTACCAATAAGAGCGCGCAGACTATGTTTAAAACGAGTTTGCGCAACCATCTCGACCTGGCAGCGCTGGCGGATAACAAGGCGAACATCATGCTCAGCGTCAATGCACTGATTATCACTATTGTGATGCCGCTGGCAGCTAATTATGTACAGAGCAACCTCTATGCGCTCATCCCTATGGCTAGCCTGCTGTTGACGTGCCTGACTTCTATGGTGTTCGCTACGCTGGCGACACGCCCGATCAAAATGACGGGGGCCACGGCTCCACAGACGATCACCCGGGGAGAGTCTAACCTCTTTTTCTTTGGCAACTTTTTCAGAATGCCTTACGCGGAGTACGAAAAGGGCATGCTGGAAGTGGTTGGTGATGACCATAAACTGGACCGCTCTATCATGCGCGACCTGTACTACCTGGGTACCAGCCTGGGGCGGAAGTACCGGCAGCTGCGGGTCTGTTACACGATTTTTATGTGGGGGGTAATTGTAACGGTTGTGCTGTTCGCTTTGCTATACAGCTGGAGTATTAATCATTGAGCCGGTCGCGCGGCGGCGTCACAAACACCCCTACGCTGAAAAACGGCTGGCCGGAGTTGCGAGCGCGGAAGTTGAGCGTCTCGTCCACTGTATTGTCAAAGCGGCTATTGAGCGGGACCTGATAGCCGCCCTCTGCCGTAAACCATACCCAGGAGAACAGATTGACATCATAGGTGGCTTTAAAGGCAATCTCCGCGTGGCGGAAGTAGTAAGGCGTAAAGGCTCCTTCCCCGCCCTGCTCGTACACATCGATGGAATAAGATTTGCTTTGGTACTCCAGCCCAAAGAGCAGCAGGTTGGAAGGCGTAAAATTATAGCGCATCATAATTTGCACCGGCAGTACGGTTTCGATGCCCCATTTATCGTTGAATGTCTGGTTGTAGATACCGAACGGCAGTATCTGTGTACGGAAGAAGTTTCGGCCAAAAGTGAAGCCGACGCCGTACTCCAAATCCGGATTGGGCTTATAGCCAAAAGCAGCGAGGCCGCTGTAGGTCGCATAACGCGAATCAAAGGAGATCATCTCCTCGTGGTCGCCGCGGTAAGAGGTACGCAGGCGCAGCCCGGCGTAGTAGTCTTCGTTGAAAGATTTAGTGATGTAAACGGAATACTTATTGGTGTGCAGGGTATTGCCATCGAGGCTGCTGAAAACATCCCGGTTGAAATAGCCGATGCGGTCAAAGTGAAAGGTCTCGCCGGCGTACTCGTAGCCCAGCAGTACTTTGAGGCTGGGTTTATTGAGGACCGGTATTTTCACTTTGCCGGTTAAGCGCTCCACGTGGCTGACTACACTGGCATTCGCCCCATCGAGCTCTCCAATGCCCGGTGAATAGAACTGCGAGCCTACGCTACGGCGCTCCAACAACAGACCCCGCCCCACCGACTGATTAGTCACCCCCGGGCGGCAAATTGCGCGCTCTTTGCTTAGCTCTATTCCATCCTCATCGGGCTCATGCAGCAGCTGTGCCTTTACTGCTGAAGCAAAGCAAAACAACAATCCGCAAAAGAAGCACCTGATCGGGCATATCCTCATGTAAGTCGTGCAGTTGTGATTTTTAAGACGCCGCATCTGCCATCTGGCCACAGGGATATTAACGGCATCTGATTTCTGTTTAGTGTACGGCCATAGGGTAGTACAATAGCAGCAGTACCAAATACAAAGGCGTTACTTCGCAGCAATATCGCGATAATAACGCCTTCATTTACAGTAATATAAGGAAAAAATCGGCTAAAAAGTTCCCTCCGGCCTCACTACTTCACCGTGAACCGAAGCGCGCGCAGCCCATGCACCCCCTGCAGCCGCCCGATGGTCAGGTCTTCGATTTCGTCGGTGATATACCCCTCTGACTGCAGATACTCTGCGTATTCCAGATACTCCTGCTTGTCCTTTTCCTGCAGGTAGACGACGGCAATCTTTCCGGCCTGTGTGAGCCGTTCGCTGCTGCCCTCTACCACTGCTTTGTCGATCCGCTTTTTCAAAATCTCATAACGGACATTATAGGAGCCATCTACATCAAACTGCTTTTCATCCATACGGAAGCGGATAGACAGGGAATTGGAATACACGAATACCAGCTGTGCGGTAGTCAGCTCAACCGGAAGCTCCTCCTGCAGGCCGTCCACAAGGCGGGTGATGTTGCACATGTCAATCAGCTGCCAGAGGCGCAAATTTTTCAGGTGCATCAGGCTGAACTGATCCTTGTTGAGCATAGACTGCCCCACATAGATTTCGTACTCCACCCCATCTGTTTTATAGCGCTCGAAGTAGTGCGGGATGACTTGCTGTGCATCCTTTTGCTGTTCTTCCAGATAACTGCTAATTTCATTGTTCAGCCGGGTGACGCTGTCTTCGTAGCGGCGGCGCTCTTTGTAGACGATGCCCAGCTCCTGATCGAGGCTGGCAAAATAGCGCGCCACATTGGTAGAAAGACCAGGGTATTTCGTACGCAACTGATACAGCAGCGGGTGAATATCGGCCTGCAGCCATTCCACGATACGCGATTCGTCATTGGAGCTGAAATTATCGCGCACTTCTGTGATGTAGCGTTTGGCCAGCTGCCGGTACTGCCGAAGCAGCGGGAAAGGCCCCTGATCTATTGCCTGGTCAAGAAGGTTGACCACCTGCTCCATGTTGTAAATCAGGTCGTCCTGAATCGCGTGGTTTCGTTTATCGGAGCTGCTTACAATATCAGCTTGCGCATAAAGCGGATAAACATCATTGAAAACAATAGGGTCTACCACCGCATTTTTAGGGTTACGCTCCCGCTTTTCCAACAGCTCGTAGGAGGTTTCGATAAACTTCCACTCCACGCTCGGGTGCACGGCTGTGTACTGCTCGCGAATGACTGCCTCTATGCGGTTGTCGATTTCATCCCGGCTGCGTTCTACCGCCATACTAAACAAGCCGATGATTTCCCGGAATTTAAGCTCAATGAAACTATTGAGCTCAAAGGGCAGTGGCGAACCAATCTCCAATAAGCCAATTACCTGTTCATCTTTATTGAGCAAAGGAGCGACGATAATACTTCGGATACCTTCCCCGAGCAGGCCACGTTCCACGGGCGTCTTTTTACTGATTTTTTCCAGGTCTTCAATCAGTAACACCTCCCGGTAGCGGCAGGCTTTTTCGTAAACTGAACCGCTGTTTTCCGGAGCGAGGAGGCGCTTCGTTTTGCGGGCCAGGAAGTCAAAGCGTATTTTGTATTTATGCGATACGGCTTTTTCTGCAGGGTAATCGATAGCCGTGACGCCCATACGCAACTGCGGCAGGCTGAAGTAGGTTTGTATCAGATACTGCAACCGCTCAATCTTCCGGCGCTCCACCACGGCATCCCGCTCCAGCAGCGCGTATTTAAGCCGCGACAGCGCTTCCTCCTCGGTAATGTCGATCAGGTTGCCGACCATAAAGCCCTGAAATTCAAAATTCTCCGGTGGAATATGTTGCAGCCAGAGGTCAATATCGTATACATTGCTCAACAGGTGGTTGATTTGCTCCTGACTTAATGGCTTGAGAGGCTTTCGCTTGATAATTCTTACGAAACTCGTGTCCATTTTGGTCTTGTAGTGCCGCTCCAGCTCTTCCCCGGGCCGCCGGATGGAGATGGACATAGGCGAATGGAACCGCAGGTTTTGGCCGTAGAATTCATTAAGGATAAAGCTGCAGGCATTAATCACCATCGAACAGAAAGTGATACCCGGGCTATGGTTGATCTCGTAATTGACCTTCTTTTCCCGCACCAGACGCTCGAGTGGAGGAGTGCAGTAGACCGGGTTCATCTCAAAAGGTGCAGATACTTTGATCAGCTGATCCTGCCGCTGTGAGGGAGGAATGACCATCAGCATCAGAGTATCCACAATATCGGCGTGCTTACGCAAAATGGAAGCATCCTCAATCGGCCCATCGAGCTCCGGCGCTTCTTCCAGCCGATCCAATATCATGGAAGCCAAAGCGGCTTCGGTAGACCGCCCGCCGTCCGCTTTTTCACGAATCAGCTCAATCATAGGTGCAAAGCTGAGGCTGGAGGAAAAAGGAATCCGCTCCATCTCCAGTTGCTCAAAGATATCTTTATCCGCTTCCAGCAGGGCCGTTTGCCGTGGCTGTGGCTCTGCGGCTTCTTCCGGACTTATAATCTCAAGTTCTTCCATGGTCATTGATTTCTTACCTCTGGCAGGATAATTGCTTCTCTTGGAGGCACTTCACCTCAGTAACGCATGGAAAGGAGGTTTAGATTAACCCCGGTGGCCGGCACGCCCGGCTATTCTACCAACCGGCGCTTTATACAGACCGGCAAGCGCTTGTGCCTCATCCGATTAACATTGAGTTCACTATTCCTTAATCAAAGCTTAACCCTCTGATTATCAGCAACTTTAAATCCGAGCAGTAATTTAGCTGGAAGAACAACTAATGTTAAATTACCTATTCATGAAAAGACTTGTACTTTTAACAGCTATCGCAGCATGCTGCAGCTTAACTTATTATGCACAGGCACAGAGCCTGGAGTTTTCTACTTTTATTGTAGCTACGGACACGATCACCGATGAGGGCGTAACCTTTGCCGCTTCTTCTGATGATGCAGAGCAGGAGAATGATGCCATGGATGCTCTTTTTGACGACGACATCGACGCCGGCTGGGAGGGCGCTCCGGAAGATCAAAATATTCTGACTGCCGGCATGCGCTTCCAGGGCATCCGAATCCCGCAGGGCGCTACTATTGATTCCGCATTCATCGTGGTGCACTCTCACGAGGCCAAGACGGCAGAAGATGTAGCCAGGCTCACCATTTATGGCGATAATACCGACGACGCACAAACCTTTACGGAAGACCAGCTTATTACGGACCGCCCTTCGACCAACGCACAGGTAGACTGGACGGTGGACGAACCCTGGGGGCTGTGGACACCGCACCGCACTCCGGACCTTTCTGCCATTGTACAGGAGCTGGTAGACCGCGACGGATGGCGCTTTGGCAATTCTATTGCTTTCGTTTTTGCCGGCGAGGATCAGGGGCCCAGCGAGGTGGAAAATGCCCGCGAATGGATGTCTTTTGAAAATATCGAAGACCCAGAAGACGGTGGTGACGGACAAAACAAGCCGGAGCGCCGCCCCCGCCTGTTTATCTACTTCACGGCAGAATCTATTGAAGTTCAAATTCCTATCGTAGCCACGGACACCATCACCGACGAAGGCGTGACCTTTGAGGCTTCTTCCGACGATGCCGAGCAGGAAAACGACGCTATCGACGCTCTGTTTGACGATGACATCGACGCCGGCTGGGAAGGTGCTCCGGAGGATCAGAACATCCTGACTGCCGGCATGCGCTTTCAGAACATCCCAGTGCCGCAGGGCTCCCGCATTGATTCTGCATTTATCGTTGTGCATTCGCACGAAGCCAAGACAGCAGAAGATGTGGCACGGCTGACTATTTACGGCGACAATACCGATGATGCAGAGACCTTCACCGAAGATCAGCTCATCGACGCCCGCCCGTCCACCGATGCACAGGTAGAATGGACTGTAGACGAGCCCTGGGGCTTGTGGACGCCGCACCGCACCCCGGACCTCACCCCTATCGTGCAGGAATTGGTAAACCGCGATGGTTGGAAGGCCGGCAACTCCATTGCATTTGTATTCCTGGGTGAAGACCAGGGCCCGAGTGAGGTGGAAAACGCCCGGGAATGGATGTCTTTCGAAAACATCGAAGACCCGGAAGACGGTGGTGACGGACAAAACAAGCCAGAGCGCCGCCCCCGCCTGTTCATCTACTACAGCATTGATCAGGCTGTCTCCACACAGGAGGTCTTCACTGCCAGCATTGAGCCGCTCAAAGTCTTCCCGAATCCTGCACAGGGGCAGGTGACCGTTGAGCTGGAAACCGAAGCGCCTGCTTTCATCCGCGTATTCAATGGCAATGGCCAGCTGATGCGGGAGCTGAAGAGCGACTTCGGAAAGCAGCAGCAGATCGATATTTCCGGCCTGAATGCCGGCATCTACTACATTCAGGCGCAGCAGGACGATCAGCTGTACCTGCAGAAGCTGGTAGTTGAGTAAGTTTTATTTGCCCTCATTTTTATTGAGGGAGCGTGGGATACCGACATCAGGACGCCGTCCGGGTGTCGGTATTCGCATTTTTAAATACCTTTCCTATGCGGACTTACACTCACAGATTACTATTACTTTTCGCTGGTATGCTGATCTGCAGCGCGGCACTGCAGGCCCAATACCGGCTTTCCGGCCGGGTGCTGGACGAGGTCACCGGCGAGCCGTTAATCGGCGCATCCGTGGCCATTGAAAACTCTTCAAAAGGAGAAAACACGGACTTGCAGGGAAGATTCACCCTGGCAGGTATCGATCAGCAGCAGCCTCCGGTTATCGTTTCCTATGTGGGCTACGAAAGTAAAACGCTGCGGCCTGACCTTTCCAATACCAAAACGATAACCGTACGCCTGCGCCCATCTTCCGTAGAGCTCGACGAGGCGGTCGTCACCGGCATCGTGGAGGGGCAAATTAAGGCGATGGTCAAAATGAAGAAAGCGGAAAACATCAAGAACATCGTGACTGCGGAGCAAATCCTGACCTTTCCGGACCTGAACGCTGCCGAAGTGCTGCAGCGGATACCGGGTATTACGCTGCAGCGTGATCAGGGAGAGGGGCGCTACGTACAGCTTCGGGGCACACCGCCGGAGCTTACCAATTTTAATATTAACGGCGAACAGGTACCCTCGCCGGAAGGCAATTTCCGTTACGTAGGTATGGACATCATTCCGTCTGATCAGATAGAAGCGGTGGAGGTGACTAAGGTGATGACGCCGGATATGGACGCGGATGGCATCGGCGGATCTGTCAACATTCAGACCAAAGAACCACAGGGCGGCAAGCCACAAATCCGCGCTACCCTGGCCAGCGGCTACAATAACCTGCGGGGCACGCCCAACTACAATATGCAGTTCTCCTACGGGCAGCGGTTTGACAAACTGGGCTTTCAGATCAACGGCAGCTTTTTTGAAAACAATCAGGGCTCTGATAATATCGAGTACAAATTTGCCAAGGGCCCTTTTTTCAATGACACAGATCAGGAGGAAGGGCAGGACAACTTCTTCGTGCACTACCGGGAAGCACAGCTGCGCCATTACGATATCACCCGTACCCGCATCAGCGTGGCTTCTACATTGGACTACCGCTTTAGCCCGGATTCGCGCATTTATCTGCGGGGTATGTACAACAGCTTTAACGACGATGAGGTACGGCGGCGCCTGGTTTACGACCTCGAGGATCCGCTGAATGCTACCTATTTCCTCTTTGGCGGAGTGGACCACGATGTGCGCGCCCGCACCAAACAGCAGGCCCTGAGCACCATTGCCCTGGGCGGCGAGCACAAAATCGGCGAAGTGACCATTGACTACCAACTTTTTTACGCGCAGGCAAGCGAGATGGAGCCCGAGCGCTTTGAGGCCCGCTTTGAGAGCCCGGGCCAGGCCATTACTATTGATTTTGATACGAGCGACCCGGAGTACCCGCGCGCCACTTACCCTAACGAGACTAATGCCGGCAATGCAACGGACTACGAAAACTTTGAGCTGGATGAGATGCTGATTGAGGATTCGGACACCCGGGAGGATCTGTTTACGCCGCGCGTGAATGTCACTATCCCTTATGCCTTCAACAACGGGCAGGACGGCTACCTCAAGTTTGGAGGCAAAATCCGCTCCCGCGTCAAGAGGCAGGATATCCGCAGCCGTACCTTCGGCGCGTACCGCGAAACGTCTATTCTTTACCCGGGTGAAGGCGGTCCGCTTAACCTGGAAACAGCTTCTGATGATTTTTACGAGGACAACCTGCTCAATCAGGGGTACGTGCTACAGAACATGCCTTCCGCCGAGGTGATGCTCGATTTCTACGAGTTTTACCCGCAGTACTTCATCTACAGCCGCAATGAGACGCGTAAAAACTCTTACAATCAGGACTACGAATACGAGGAGGACATTTACGCTGCTTACGGTATGTTCCGCCATAACATTGGCCGGCTGATGCTGCTCGGCGGGCTGCGCTTTGAACGGACAGATGTGACGCGCAACCGAGGCTTTGGGGTGATTCTCAACGGCAACCGTTTTATAGGCATTGATACCATCGATAATCAACGCATTCAGGACTTTTGGCTCCCGCAGCTGCAGATGAAATACGCGCTTACGCCAAATGTCAACCTGCGGGCAGCGGTTACCTATACCTACTCACGCCCTAATTATGTAGATGTCATCCCTTCCCGCGAGGAAGACCGCAACGAGGTCAGCATTGGCAATCCCGGCCTGAATTTTCCCCGGGCAACCAACTTCGACTTAATGATTGAGCGCTACTACCGCTCGAGCATTTTTTCCGGCGGCCTGTTTTACAAGCATATTGACGACTTCGTGTTTTCCTATAAGCGGTTTGGCCGCGAAGGGGAGCCCGGCACCGGCAACTTCCCGGTATTTGAGTTTACCAAACCGCTGAACGGGCAGGATGCAGATGTTTTCGGAGCAGAAATACAGGCACAGTTTAAATTCGATTTTCTGCCCGGCATGCTCGGCAATTTCGGGCTGTTCACCAACTACACCTACACTTACTCCCGGGCGTTTCTGCCCCGCCGGGTGCCGGCTAATTACGCGGAAGCGATTATTATTGACCCGCTGGAGGATGACCTGAGCGAGTTCTTTACGGAAGAAGAACGGGAAGAAATCGGATTGCCCGGGCAGGCAGAGCATACGGCGAATGTAGCGCTGTTCTACGATTCCAAAAAGTTTTTTGTCCGTATGACCGCCAACTATCAGGATGACTTTCTGGTAGAAATCGGGCCGGATCCCGACCTGGATGAATATTACGATGCTGCCCTGCGCCTCGACCTGACGACCAACTATCAGCTCAGCAATCAATTCACCATTTTCGCAGACTGGATTAATATTACGAATGAGCCGCTGCGCTTTTACCTGGGCACGGAGGACGTGATTAAGCAACAGGAGTTTTACAGCTGGTGGACACGGGTTGGCGTCCGGATGACGCTGTAAGTATTACGATTGCCGGGCCGGAGGCTACGGCCCGGCAACTGTACTTTTATTATTAATTTTCACAAAACGACAAACCATGAAAACGCTATACTTTTTTCTATTGCTGTTCATTCTGCTGGCCGGCTGTGGCAACGAAGCTGCCGACAAAGCCCCGGAAGAAGATGATAGGATAGCCCCGGCTCTGCGTACACAGCCCGTACAGTACGACACCGATGATCCGGCCATCTGGTATAATGCCAACAAGCCTGAAGCATCGCTTGTACTCGGCACAGATAAGGAAGTCGGCGGCGGCCTGTATGTTTTTGATATGGAAGGGCAGATTATTGACAGCCTGACCGTCCGCGGCCTTTCCTACCCCAATAATGTGGATGTGGAATACGGCTTTCGCCTGAAGGACAGTACCGAGACCGATATTGCCGTAACGGTGGAGCGCCCCCTGGGGCTGGTGCGCATCTTCAGCGTTCCCGATATGCAACCTCTAGATGGTGGCGGCTTACCCGCTTTTGCCTCTGAGCCGGACAGCCTGCTGCGCCTGCCTATGGGCATAGCGCTGTACAAACGCCCCTCGGATGGGCAGATTTTCCTGATGCTTAGCCGCAAACAAGGCCCTACAGATGGCACCTACCTGTGGCAGTATGCTCTGCTGCCAGGCGATACATCAGCAGTACGAATGGAAGTGGTTCGTAAATTCGGTCAGTTCTCCGGTGGGGAAAGCGAGATCGAAGCGATCATGGTGGATGATGCCTTAGGCTATATTTACTATTCCGATGAAATGACAGGCGTGCGCAAGTACTACGCCGACCCGGATAGCAGTGCGGAAGAGCTGGCGATTTTTGGACAAGAGGATTTCGCAGAAGACCGAGAAGGTATCGCCCTTTGGCCCACAAGCGAAAAAGACGGCTACCTGATCGTCTCCAACCAACAGGATCTTTCCTTCAACGTCTATCCCCGCAACCCGGAGGACCACGCCCATACCCTGCTCAACAACTGGAAGCTCTCAACTGTGGAGACAGATGGCTGCGAACTGCTGGCCCGCCCGCTGGGCGAGCGTTTCCCGGAGGGCGTTTTCATTGCAATGTCGGAGGATACGACCTTCCATTATTACGATCTGCGGGAGTTGTCGCCGGAATAAAGGCTGCTGCCTTGCCAGGTTTCCCCTGCCACCACAACAGCCTTGGTAAGTTTCCTTCCATTACTCCCCAACACTTGTCAAGACCGGGGGGAAGCCGGGGGAGACTTGACAAGTGGACCGAACTTGCCAGGTTTCCCCGGGCACCACAACAGCCTTGGCAAGTTTCCTTCCATTAACCCCCAACACTTGTCAAGACCCGGGAAGAAGCCAGGGAAGCCTTGACAAGCAGGCCTTGCCCTTCCCCTCATTTTCCCCTATATTTCCATAGGCCTAACCGCCATTCCAACCTGATCACCTTACCACTCTCCATCCTATAGGATTTTCGCCCTGCATCAATATGATGCTGGTCCAGACATTTATGCACGTTAACCAAACCACTAGACAAACTGGATTTCATGAGTAAAAGGGATT